>NZ_JBALEQ010000058.1:0-91979 GCF_036917775.1 Nostoc sp. | reverse complement strand
CCGTAGGCGAGGCAGTTTTCATCCATGCCTCTTAATCTACCACCTCAGTAACCCATTTTTGACTGTAGCGTTTCTTATCGTGTGAACGGTTACCATATTTTATCTGTATTAATTGATTGTACGGAATAAGCGCTAATTAAATTCAGATTAAAAAACTAAAATTAATAGGTTGATGATAAATCTTGTTTAAGTTGAAGCACGAGTAATAAATTAAAATTTAAAAACATCTTATATGAAGATGTTTTTAAGGTGAGAGGCTGGTAAATTTTATAATCATACAGGATAGTTTTAAAAACGAGCCGAACTTTTGCTAGTTCGGCTCGTTTTTAATCAATCATCTATACGCAGTAGCTTGCGGTAAAAAGGTTGTGAAAAATCAGTTAAGCGATGGCGTTTATAGTTGTCCATAACTTCAATTAAAAAATTAATAAACTCGAAACTAGCCATCATTAGTTCGTAACTCAATTCAGCATTGCCATCAAACTGAATTCGGCAACGGGTTAAGTCTGAGGGTAAAGTAGCAACATTCCAAGATGCGACAAAGGGGACATTTTCACTAGCTTCTATCTTCCTATGTCCCTCCAAAACCCCTTTTTGATAAAGACTGATGGCATAGGGTAAAAAATTGCGCTTAGTACCTTGGACATAAGGTAAGTAAACACTGGCTTGTTGTTGATTAGCAGGCTGGAGTTGCTCAATAGACATGGTTAAATATTCCTCAAGTTAGTTGGCAACTAGGGATATTAGTGGATTGTTAGTAGTGTTCCCAAAAGATGTGTCTAAAGCACATAGTGGGGAATAGAGAATGGGGCATAGGGAATAGGGACTGAAGAGCAGAGTAGTGGAGTTTAAAGACTCGTCAGCAAGTATCAAAGACTCATCCCTTATGCCCAATGCCCCATAAATGAAGTTACTGCTAAGAAATATTAAAATTTCGGTTACAATAAGGCTGCATTAACTTTGATCGCAGCTGGGCGCAATAACATAACATGAAAAACCCACACTATAAATTTGTGGATGTTATTATTGCTATTTCTTCCAACAATAAGCTGCTGTCACCTTGGTATCACTTTGCCTAAACCGGAATTCTCATTAGAGAAAGTCCGACTCGACAAGCTTGCTGCCCAAGTGGGAATCAAGCCTCTGTCTAAGAGTAGAAACGTGGTTAATGCTAAGTAATTACCCAGAGTGACAGTGACAACAAAAGTAGTCCCGGCGGCTTTTGGCTTAGGGATAGCGGGTATTGCAGTTTACCCATTCCGATTAATATCGGGAAAAGTAGCTTAGGGATATTTGTCCGTAAAATTACTAACTGTAGACAAATACTGGTTTTTGAATCAAGCAACCTAACCTATGCCAGCGAATTCCTGGCCCGAAGAAGATTCTTATCAAGAGCTTGATCCGCTCAACTCCTTGTTGTCTGACCTATCAGTAGATGAGGAGTCAGTGTTAGAGACAGATCCTATGTCTCTACCATCCCGGTTTCAAGGTCGTAGAGGCAAAGCAGCTCTAGTCTTGACTATCGTCTGGAGTGGCACGATCGCTCTACATTTAGTTTCTTGGGCTTCCATATTTATTCTAGGACTGACCACCATTCTAGGATTTCATGCTTTGGTGGTCGTGTTTACTAAATCCCGTCGCTATCCAAAAGAAATACAGGGAGATTTGCCCTTTGTATCTGTATTAGTGGCTGCGAAAAATGAAGAAGCAGTAATTGCAAAATTAGTCAAAAATCTTTGTAACCTGGAATATCCAGGTGGGCAGTATGAAGTATGGATTATTGACGATCACAGCAGTGATAGCACGCCACATTTATTAGCAGAACTAGAACAGAAACATGATCAACTGAAAGTATTAAGGCGTTCAGCAGAAGCTAGTGGCGGCAAATCAGGGGCATTAAATCAGGTGTTGCCTCTGACAAAGGGCGACATCATAGCAGTATTTGATGCTGATGCCCAAGTAACACCAGACTTGCTGCAACAGGTAATACCTTTATTCCAAAGAGAAAAGGTGGGGGCGGTGCAGGTGCGAAAAGCGATCGCCAATGCTAAAGATAATTTTTGGACTAAGGGGCAAATGGCCGAAATGGCCCTTGATACCTGGTTTCAGCAACAGCGTACTGCCCTTGGTGGTATTGGCGAACTGCGGGGTAATGGTCAATTTGTCCGGCGTTCAGCCTTGGAAAGCTGCGGTGGCTGGAATGAGGAAACTATTACCGATGATTTGGATTTGACAATTCGCTTGCATTTGGATAAATGGGATATTGAATGTGTTTTCCATCCAGCAGTGCAAGAAGAAGGTGTGACAAATGCGATCGCACTTTGGCATCAGCGCAACCGATGGGCAGAAGGCGGTTATCAACGCTATTTGGATTATTGGGATTTAATTCTCAAAAACCGCATGGGAACGCGCAAAAGCTGGGATTTGCTGATTTTTATGCTGATTATGTATATCCTGCCTACAGCAGCAGTCCCAGATTTGTTGATGGCGATCGCGCGTCATCGTCCACCAATGTTAAGTCCCATTACAGGCTTGTCCATTTCTATGTCGATGGTAGGAATGTTTACAGGTCTAAAGCGGGTACGTCAAGATCAAAAATTCCCACTTTCTACATATCTTACGATGCTGGTGCAAACCCTGCGTGGCAGTTTATATATGTTGCACTGGTTAGTTGTCATGAGCAGTACTACTGCCCGGATGTCGGTAAGACCAAAGCGCCTGAAATGGGTGAAAACCTTGCATACGGGGCATGGCGAATAGCCCCTTTGGGGAATTAAAAATAACAGAGGCAGGAGGCAGGAGAAATAATACCCTCTGCCTCCTGCCTTTTTCACTGTAGACCATAATATTCACAGTTCGTTTTTTCTTCTTAAAAAGCTAGACTAAGCTAAAGCACATTATAATTTGCAGATTAAAATTTTATCAATATCTTGTGGGGTGTGAATCTTGCCCGCTCTAATGATGCAAGTTAAATGCCGATTAGCTTCCTGATGAAAATGAATGAAGAACAATGGCGGCTACTTAGGAAAGAACACTGGTTACTGCTTAAGCAGCAATTTCCCATTGGTCGTAAGTTTTGGGCAAAAGTAGGAAAAATTAAACCTTTTGGCATATTTATAGAAGTCGATGATTTTCCAAAGGATTCCTATAGGTATATAGGTTTAATTCATATTGGGCCTATTTTTTACTACAAAGAGGAGTGTAAACCACTACCTCTAGATCATGCTCAGTGGCCTCAAGAAGGCACGTATATTTATTGTATGGTTTATTATTATGGAGAAGAACACGACAACAATAATGGACAACTTTGCTTACGTTGGCTGGGGCAAACCAGTCAATATCGACCTGAAGTATAGCGATTATCTATCACTTTAGAAGCAATTATATAAAACTTCCAAAGAATAAATTACTCAACAAAAATCAGTTATCTCGTATATTTTATGGTGCGAACAAACAACTAACAAATTAAAAAAATAAACTTAACTAGTAGTAAAACTAAAAATCTAAGTTGGATATAGCTTTGTAGTATTTTATTGAAACTCAAATCATGAGTAAGATATAATTAGTAACCTCAGCTTAGATTATTTTTCCGCATCAAATAAGTTTTATTTATTTCCCAGTTTTTAATTCAATATAAGAGCATTATTCATCTTCAACTTCTGATTCCTCTACCCATTCAGGTGTAGCTATAGAATCGGAGAATTCTGTTGAATCCTCTGTGAAACGGATAATTTGTCCGTTGAAGAATTCTGCTAGACGTTGAGCTGCGATCGCTACTTCATCAATTTCCCAATCAGGTGCGGGTGTTCGCTGTGGCGGTGGAGGAAAAGTTTGCGCCCCATTTCTATTTGCCCCATTTCCATTTGCCCCATTTCCATTTGCCCCGTTTCCATTTACTCCATTTCCATTTACTCCATTTCCATTTGCCCCATTTCCATTTACTCCATTTCCATTTTTTGCTAGCGGCTCGGTTCTTAGTGGCGCTGGCGTTGCTGGCTGTGGTACTGGCGCTGGAGGCGAAATTTGCTGGTTGTAACTAGGAGTAGCTGGTTGCTGAACGCGACTAGAGTCTTTTGGCGGAGGATTTTTTTTAGCTGAAGTAGAGTTTGAAGAAATTCCTTTTTCTATATTTATCTGGATTTCACGCTGGAAAGTCTGCTGGAAAGCTTCCGTAATCATCGGTAGATAAGATTTACCCTTGTCATACCATGCCTGTTTGATAGCAATTCGAGCCACAACACCGTCGAACTCTATAAGTTGGCTCATTTGACGCAGCATTTCTTGCCTTGATTTAGGCTGGAGGTTAGCAAGTACCTGTTGCCAAACCTGAGTTAAATCATATTGTGCTTCTCCAACAACTTCTGAAGTTACTGCTTCAACGTTCGTAGGTGGCAGAGGAACAGCAACAGGTTCTGGGGTTGGTGATGAAACTGAGTTAGGAGCAGAATTGTGATTTGTTTGCTGTTCAACTGCGCTAGATGAAGTGACAGGCTGATTTTGGGCAGTCGCTACATGATGGTTTGCGGTCACTGAGCCTTGTCGAAGTGTAGAATTATGATTTGTTTGTGGTTCCGCTACCGGTAAAGAAGAGACTGCATAATTTTGGGTAACTGCTGGAGGAGAGCTTGGAGATACAGCCGGTGGGTTAACTCGCGGCGCGATATTTGGGGCTTGTGGCTGAATATTTGTTGTCGCACTGGGTAACAATCCTAGTAATGTTACTTCCAACCATAAACGCGGCTGAGTACTGTTTTTAATTTGCACTTCAGCTTTTCTTAGGTGTTCCTGTCCCGCCAAAATTACACTCATATCGAAGTATTGGGCAAACTCAACCAACGCCGTCCAGGTTTGCTGAGTACAAGCAACCAAATCGTGGCGGTTGGGTGCTGTTTTGGCTACAAGTAAATCGCGGTAGAATGCGGCGAGATTTTGTAGGAGAGTTAGGGGTTCTCGACCACGATCGAGAATTTTGTGGGTACTGTCAAGAACTGCTTCGGGTTTATCTTGAGCGATCGCATTTAACAGTCCCAGCAAGTCCTGTTCGCTTACCGTCCCCACCAAATCCCAAACTCTATCTGGTGTCACTTCACCTGCTAACAAACCCAATTGATCAAGCAAGCTTTCGGCATCTCGTAACCCTCC
This sequence comes from Nostoc sp., assembly GCF_036917775.1. Classification (GTDB taxonomy): domain Bacteria; phylum Cyanobacteriota; class Cyanobacteriia; order Cyanobacteriales; family Nostocaceae; genus Nostoc. The sequence continues at coordinate 86,837 of NZ_JBALEQ010000058.1, read as the reverse complement.
CTGAGAAAGTTGGGCTACCAGGGTTACAGCTTCGGGTGAAATATGAATGCTTTCTTTAGATGCGATCGCACTTAAATGCTTAACCATCGCCTCTAATTGAATACGTCTAAAATCAAACCTTTGACAGCGCGAAATAATCGTTGGTAACACCCGTTGCGGGTCTGTTGTTGCCAATACAAAAACTACGTGTCTCGGTGGTTCTTCTAAGGTCTTAAGTAGCGCGTTGAATGCCTGGGTACTGAGCATGTGGCATTCATCGATTACATAAACCTTGTAACGACACTGCACAGGGGCAAACTGGGCTTTTTCAATCAATTCGCGGATATTATCGACACCAGTGTTACTAGCAGCATCGATTTCAATTACATCTAAAGCGTAACCCTTGGTGATTCCCTGACAAACATCACACACGCCGCAGGGTTCAGCAGTGGGCCGATCGCTTTTGAGACAATTGAGAGATTTAGCTAAAATCCGGGCACTAGAAGTTTTCCCCGTACCTCTTGGCCCTGTAAATAAATAGGCGGGGGCGATTTTGGATGTGCCGATCGCATTCGTGAGGGTGGTAGCGATCGCCTCTTGTCCCACCAGTTCAGCAAAACTTTTGGGGCGATATTTATGGTGCAGGGGTTCGTAAGACATGGAAAAATAGACTTCAATGCCTTTCAACGTTAATTAGTAGCACCGAGTCGAGTTTGGGATTCAATTATTTTAAACTCTCGTACCTGCTTTATTTATTGATGTTGCCATAGCGCTTACACTCAACTAATGCCGTCAATTTTGGCACTCAGGAAAGCAAGCAACTAGATCATAATTCTTTACTATGATTTCAACATCAATGTATCGGAATTATAGCATAGCATTTAGTACATTTGTTCTCATCAAAAGTAGGAAGTAAGGAAAAAAGAACTAATGACAAATGACCAATGACTAATGACCAATGACTAATGACAAATGACAAAGAACTAACGCTATAGTCCAGTGCGATCGCTACAATTTTATAGATAAGCAAAACTCGATGGTGCAGCAGATGCTCAAGCGGCTATTTCAATGGCTCAAAAAGCTTTTTCAGAGCTTGTTCGGTGGAAAACAAAATGTCTCAAAATCTAGAGGGAATATCCCAAAAGAACCAGCCCCACCCCTAAGCGATACGGATCTGGAATTTCTCTTCACCGAGCTATTGCAAGGAGTACATCAAGCACGAGGGGAAGCCTGGGCGCAAAAGTGGCTGCATAATATTGAACATCGGATTACTACTGAAGACTGGGTTCAGTGGTTAGGGCGCTTTGGTGAAAAATTGCTAGCATCACCGACACCGAATAATGAAATAGCCGCACGGTTAGTACAACTCGGTGAGTTGGATATCGGAGAAATCGGAGATGTTGCCTATAGTATTGGAATGCAGTTGTTGACGCGCAATCAAGGCGAACCAATTTGGGAATATGAAGGGCCAGACTCTTTTAGCACGACTTTACAATCTGAGACAACCGCCCCTATATCAGAGTCAGTAGATGCGCCAGAGAATCCCCCAGAGGGAGAATACCAAACTGTCACCTTAGAAGAGTTGTTTGTAATGTTGCAAGAGGATGAAAACTTACGCCAGCAGATTGCTCAACAGCTTGCCGTTGAGACAGATGATCCACAACTGCTTGTCCAGGCATTGATCAATCAATTGTATCCTGCCGGTCAATCGACTACAGAGCAAACAGAAAATTAGTCGAATCGGGAATTGTAACGTTGTAATGCTTTACTCTTGAATTTTGGTATATTTTTTGCTAACCTGCGACGGAAGCGCCGTCACAATCTAATGGATTTTTACGTAATTGATGATTTTTTTAACACAACGATGGCTACAATCTAGAAAAACAAAATCCAATAGTGTGGCAGATGCTCAGGCGGATATCGCAGTCGCTTAAAAGGCTTTTAAAGCGCCTCATTGAAAGTAAGCAGGCTAGTTCTCTCAAGGGTGCGAGAGGACACAATCTGGTGGAGGTACTACCAGAACTAACCAATGCGGATCTGGAACAATTGTTTATCCAATTGTTAGAAGGCGTGCATCAAGCACGAGGACGACAGTGGGCATTGAGGTATCTGCAACGGGTTGAAAATCGGATTCCGGCTGAACGCTGGATAGATTGGTTGGTGATGTTTGGCGAAAGCTTGCTAGCTTCACCTGCACCGAATCCTCTTTTAGCATCACAGATGGTGCAATTGGGGGAACTTGGTGTTGGCAGAATTGGAGATGTTGCTTATGAAATTGGCATCCGCATGATGCAAAATTCACCTACACAGATAGAGGATGAGGAGAATTATCCAGAAGATAGCTCAGAAATTACTCCTGAACAATATGGGGTAGAAATCGCTCCTGGGGAAGAACTGATCGGCTTAGGTGAGCAGCGATGGGAGCATGATGAGCCAGATGTCGTAGAAATCACTCCTGGGGAAGAACTGATCCGTAATTTAGGCGAGCAGTTATGGGAGTATGATGAGCCGGATGTCGTAGAAATTACTCCTGGGGAAGAACTGATCCGCAATTTAGGCGAGCAGTTATGGGAGTATGATGAACCAGATGTTGTAGAAATCACAACCGATCAAGAAATTATCCCAATTTCGCCTGGGCAAGAGCTAATTCGGAGCTTAGGTGAGCAGTTATGGGAATATGATGTGCCAGCTGTTGAACCAATCACCTCAGCACCTGAAAATGTCTCTTTCGAGGAAAGATTCACCGAAAATATAGAGGAACTGGTATTGGAGTATGAAAGGGAAGAAGCCCAAGCCACAATACCCGAAAATCTCCCTCTCCCCCCAAAGGAAGATTCAATCACCTCATTAGCCCAACTGAGGTTCGATGATGAAGAAGTTGTTCAAAGTACAACAGGAGTAAATCTCCTTTCTACTAGGCCAAGAAGTGAATTAACAACTTCTCCCTCAGTGGAAAACTGGGATAGCGCTTTGACAAATTTAGAGCCAAATGTAGCTAATACATTAGATGAGTTGTGGGTGAAATTGGATCAAAGTACCAATTTAGTCCAGCAACTTGCTTCTAACTTGGCAGTTCAAAGCAGTAATTCTCCTGGTATTATTGAGCGACATAGCGATAATCCGATTACTAACGCTCAAGGATGGTTTTACCAAGGTCTAAGCCAAGCGAAAACAGGTGATTTGTTAGGCGCGATCGCATCTTACGATCAAGCTATAGAACTTCAACCGGAAGTCTCAGAGTATTGGTTTAATCGAGGCTTGACACTGTTCCATTTAGAACGTTTTGAAGAAGCGATCGCATCTTACGAAACCGCCATAGAACTAAAACCCGACTTCTACAAAGCTTGGCACAACCGGGGTGGAACTCTCGGAGAATTAGGATATTTTGAAGAAGCGATCGCTTCTTTTGACAAAGCTATAGAAGTCAAGCCAGACTACCAAGAAGCTTGGTCTAGCAAAGGTTTGGCGTTACTGAAGCTAGGTTGGCTACCCGAAGCTATTTATAGTTACGATCAAGCGCTGCAATTGGAACCAGAAGACCAAGAAAACTGGTATCACCGAGGGATAGCCTTAGCTGTAGGCGAACAATTTGCAGAGGCAATTATATCCTACGACAAAGCCCTAGAAATTAACCCAGAGTACCACGAAGTTTGGATAGACCGGGGTGTAGTGCTATTTAATTTAGGAAGGTGGTCAGAAGCGATCGCCTCCTGGGATAAAGCCCTTTCAGTTCAAGCCGATTTCTACTTAGCTTGGTACAACCGAGGTATAGCATTAGACAACTTAGGTCGTCGCCAAGAAGCGATCGCTTCCTATCGCCAAGCGATCGCTATCAAACCCGACTTCCATCTAGCTTGGTATAATCAGGCAGTAGCACTGTTTTATTTAGAACAATTTGCCGAAGCGATCGCTTGTTATGATCACGCTTTGGAAATTAAACAAGATTATTGGGAAGCTTGGATTGGTCGGGGAACTGCGATCGGTCATTTGGTGGACTCGGAAGCATTGCTGAATTTGTCGAGCAGGATCACAGCGACAAACCCCGACTTGCAACAGGGTGGCTACGAAGGAAAATTAGCCAGCTACGAAGAAGGGTTAAAACATCTACGGACAGATACCCACCCAGAAGGTTGGGGTAGATTGCATTTGGCGATCGCTAATACTTATTACGACCAAGGCAAAAAACATCCCAATCCCCGCGATTATTGGCGCAAAGCTGCATCTGAGTACCATCAGGCGCTGTTAACCCTAACACTAGAATATTTTCCCCTGTTCCACCTAGAGGTTTTGCAATCTCTAAGCAAGGTACTGATGGGTTTGGGACAAACAACACAAGTTCAAGAATTGCTGCAACGCGGTACAGATTTATTGCGACAATTGCTGAGTGAAGAAACTCGCTCAGACGAAAGTAAAAAACAGCTAGCTTTGAAATTTGCAGGCTTTGATCAATTGGCAGTTGATTTAGCAGTGGAATCTGGTGATTTAGTTGAAGCTTGGGAAATTGCTGAACAAGGCAAAAATGCTTGTTTGAACTGGTTACTTTCTGGCTGGAATAATAATATTTACTCGCCCCATTATGGTGCAATTCAACAACTATTTAATCCCACAACAGCAATTATTTACTGGCATATTAGTCCAGTCGCCCTACATACTTTCATTCTCAAAGACCAAGCCCCATCACCGATTCTCCTGTTTACACCCATGCAAGATGTCGGGGCATTACCTTTAGGAGAAGACGCTATTCGTCTGAATGAATTGCCGCTACCTGAAGCAGTACAACGCCTAATTGATTTTGAAACTTGGTTAGAAGATTGGCATCAACAATATCAAGAATACCGCACTACAGCCCAAGACAAAGAAAGTAAAAGCCAGCATTCTTGGCGAGTGGATATGGAACACAAACTGGTGCAGTTGTATGGCATCTTGAATATTTCCACAATTGCCCAGGAACTCGAAGGTATCACCCAACTGGTTTTAATTCCTCACCGCGACTTGTACAGATTGCCCATTCATACCCTTTTCCATCTTTCTTCTCCATCCCAGGAAGAGTTGCCGAATGTGGAGTCCAATTTCACTGTCACCTATCTACCTAGTGCCCAAATAGGTTTATCAATAAGAACTGAAGATATTTGGCAATGGCAAAATCAGTTATTGCTCAGTGTTGAACATCCTGAAAGTGCAGGTTATCCTCCACTAAAATTTGCCAAACTCGAGTCTGAAGTTGTGAGCCAGATGTTCAATAATATCCAAAGAATTCAGGGAGCAGAAGCTACAAAAAATATTGTTGAAAATGCCTTGTTTGATAATTACAATATTTTCCATTTTACAGGTCATGTAACTAATAATTTAGCTGAACCCAAAAAGTCAGAATTAGCATTAGCAGGTGAAGAAAAACTGACTTTAGATGAAATCTATCAACAAAATCTATCAACTTACAACCTGATTACTCTCTCTGCGTGTGAAAATTTAAGTACTAGCAACTATACTATCAGCAGTGAATATGTGAGTTTAGCCAGTGGTTTGGTAAGTCAGGGTATTCCTCATATAGTTAGTACTCTCTGGAGTGTAGAATCTTCAGCTAGTGCCTTGGTGATGATAGAGTTTTATCGGAGATTACAGCCTAATAAATCAGCAGTTACTGCCTTAGCAGAAGCAACACGATGGCTGAAAGAACTAACTGCTGGAGAACTGACAAAATGGTATGAAGATATTTTGAATAATCTGCATCCTGAAGAATTACGAATTCAAACTTATTTAGCGACGCAACTATATAGAAATAGTAAAATGGCATCAGATAAAAATCTTTATAATCATCCTTACTACTGGGCAGCATTCACGATTACGGGTAAGCCTAATTAATACTTTGGGGTAGGGGCAGTTCATGAATTGTCCCTACCTCAAAATGTTTATAAACCTTTGAATTAACCTCAATCTAACTCTCTGCGTCCTTCCAATGCCCTTGCCAGGGTCACTTCGTCGGCGTATTCCAAATCACCACCTACAGGCAAACCAAAGGCAATCCGCGTCACCTTGGTAAATGGTTTCAGCAGCTGACCTATGTATAGTGTTGTTGTTTCCCCTTCTACACTCGGACTAATTGCCAGAATCACTTCTTGAGGTTTTTGCTGATTCACCCGTCGCTGCAAAGCCAGTATATTCAATTGTTCTGGCCCAATTCCATCAATTGGAGAAATCACCCCACCCAAAACGTGATATTTGCCTTTGTATTCGCGGGTTTTTTCCAGCGCAATTACATCGCGGGGATCTGCTACGACACAGATAGTACTGTTGTCACGGTTGGCATTGCGACAGATTTCACAAACAGGTTCAGCAGATAAGTGAAAGCAAACAGAACACAAGCCTATCTGTTTTTTGGCTTCAATTAAAGCTTGTGCCAAAGCTTCTACTTCTGCTTCTGGACGCTTCAAAATATGCAAAGCCAGTCTTTGGGCAGATTTAGGGCCAACTCCCGGCAGGCGTTGCAATTGCTCAATTAACCGTGCTAAAGGGCGTGCGTAAACCGTTGTCTTATCTCCAGAATGTTTTACCTTAACTATGATGACATTTTTCAGGTACTTCCATCTGTCTGGTATGGCGTTTATTATGGAAGCTTTTGAGCCTATCAAGTTGGCGAGGTTAACCGTGAGGTGCGATCGCTTGCTTTAATCAACGTAAAATTTAGTCTGCAATTTAACATACATAGTAAATACACGCACATACAAATATTTATGTGTATATTTTTATTTACATCTGAATAATTTTTATTTATTGGGGTGATAGTTATTTTGTAGAAGTGGCTCACATTCAACAAAACAATACGTTTGATTTTAGACAATTAATCTAGCAATGACACCTTAGCGTCACGAGGCATCCAGCCAAATTAAATTTTGCGTCTTCCGAAATAGGCTATTTCAAAGTTGTATTTAAAATGTATAACCTAAATTAATTCAAACAAAATAGATGAATTGTTGATTGAGTATTCTCAGGAGTCGGTTTTAGAAAGAACACTTGTACTTACTTTGATCGGTATGATTAGTCTGCAATATTCACCCAATTTATTCAGATAACCATCTAAAAAATAAATTAGTACATCTTCCAATTTGCACGAATCTAACAAACAAGCACGATTTTATACATTAATCTATCTCCTATGATTGCCTTAACAAAGACATTAGTAAAAACAGTAGCACAACCAGAAAAGCTAGAGAATATTGATTTACTTAACTCGAAGCGAGCTAATTTTTTACAAGAAGTAATTGAAGGCTTAGAAGACGGTATATTAATTTTAAGCCAAACTGGTGAAGTAGTACATAGTAATGCGTCTGCTAATCGCCTTTGTTGTCAATTCAATCAAGACAATTTTAACCCGAATTTTGTACCGCCAGCTATCTGGAATCTTTGTGAATCTTTACTCAGTAGTCGGTATTTGTTTTCTGATAAACTTCTGATTTTGTCGGATGAAATTGTACTTGATAAGTCAAATATTTTTCGGATTAGGGTGAGACTGCTAGATTTAGATGGGTTTGAAGTGCCTTGCTTATTAGTTACCATAGAAAACCAATATGAGTCTGTAAAAAATGTAGCACTGACTGAAGTTAAAAAATTTGACCTCACGCCACGAGAAGCTGAAATTTGGTTTCTCTATAGAAGTAACTACAGCTACAAAGAAATTGCTATGAAGCTTTTCATCACCATAAACACCGTGAAAAAGCACATGAAAAATATTCACACTAAGCGACAAGCAAGCTTTTCTAATAATTGAATAATAGGACGGTAATAAAAATCGATTCGGAAAATTCAATAGATTATTAATTATTAACCACAAACAAGTATTTTATAAATCAATATTTGATTTTTCTATAGATAAAATATACTACCCCTTGCTTTCATACAAGGGTAGTTATTTTAACCGCGATCTTGTCTAATTTTAGTGTTGATGCAGCTTATAACTAAGGAGAATCAGGGGTTTTTTGCAGACGTAATAAGGTATTATAAACCTGCTGTTTTAAAAGTTCGTTATTTTGTAGCTCTATAGTAATTTTGTTAAACTGATCAATGCTCAAACCATTATCTTGGACAATTTTTTGAGAGTTATTACAGTAATTTACTGCGATATCTTGAGCCTTTCTAGGAAGACCATTTATGCTGTTAGAATCGTTACAAACAATTTTGGGAACTTCTCCATTGCCAATCAGGTTTTTAATGGTTTCAAAAGCCTTTTGACGTGCTGGTTCCATTGCTAGCACTGCTTGAGCGTAGCTGTCAATTTGAGTATTGTTAGCTATTGGTGATGCAGTTTGACCATAAGCTTTTGAACTAATTGAAAAAGCGTTGGAAATAACACTCACAGTAGCGATCGCGCCGAAAAAGAATGATTGGCAAAGGATTCGCTTTCGGCTGGATCGGGAAAAGACATTGGAAATTTTATTCATATAGTGTGTGACACAAAACTACATCAGGGATATTATAAGAACTTTGAATTATTTTCGGAGTTGGAAGTTCCAGCAACTGTTCAATACATCAAGTTTTTATATTTGATTGTCAACTTCCTCGGCATACTTGACAAAGTTCGATGACTTTAGTCTGAAATGTTGACATTTCTGATGCTCCTTGCTTGAGGCTCACTTCTAACTCCAATAGTAGAGGTAAGCAGGAGATTAACTGTTGCACAGAAAGCAGTTTGATTTCTTGTTGTAAGAAGTAGATCCGCTTGGGATTACCGATATCAGCAGCACTAGCGATCGCTTGTTGGTTGCGCTCACCACTTTCTATCATAATCTTGACCCATAGCCAGGTGCGAAATTGTCCAATCAATGTGGCAACTATCCGTAATCCCGGCTCGGAAGCATTGATCATATCTGCCAGGGTTGTCAAAGCTTTCGCTGTATCTCCTATTCTGATTGCTGCTGCTAATTGTAGACTATTGTGAGTAGTATTTCTTACTAACTTTGTAACAGTATCTACGTCTAAAGGCTTGTTGGTACCGTGGGCATATAACCGTAATTTCTCTATTTCATTGTAGAGCAATCGCGTATCATTTCCGACGGATTCTGCCAACAGTTGGGCAGTATTGGCAGTCAGTTTTATGCCCACAGTCTGGGCTACTTGATTAACAGATTGCACTATTAATTCGGTTTTCCAAGGGGGAATGAGGGGAAATTCTCGGAATTCGGTAGCAAATTGTTTTAACAATTTCGTGGATTTGAGGCGTTCATCTGGCTTGTTGCGGCTGCTGAGTAATAAAAATGAGTTTTCGGGAATGACAGATAGCGATCGCACCATTTCCCCTAAGACATTCTCTGGACAGTGCTGACACAAGGTTGTATTTACCAGCCATACCAAGCGCCCACCAGCGCCAAAAGTGGGTGTCATCACCTGATTTAACCCCTGGATAGCAGCATCAGCTTGATCTGGGGTAAATGCAGTGTAATTAAAACTTATCCAATTGGGATCGAGAACGTGATCGCGCAAAACAGCGATCGCTTTTTCCATCGCAAAATCATCTTCACCCCAGTAAACATAGATTGGCATAGATAAACCTCAATTGGGCATGGGGAATTGGGAACTGGGAATGGGGAATTGATCAATAATTAATAGTTCTTCTTCCCCTGCTCCCCCCACTCCCCACTCACCACTCCCTACTCCCAAAAACTAAATACTTTTAAAATCATTCTCTTATTCGGGGTAATTTTCCCTAAAATCTATCAAGTGAGAGCGTGAGGCTATGAAGATTGGACGACAACTATCAAACTTACTTAAATCGGTTAGCACGACTGACGCTGCCAGAAGCCTACAGATCCCAAGCCCAGCATATTCAGGAATCTTCTAAATTTCAGCCAAATTCTGGCTTGAGAGAAGCAGCGTCTTTTCCTGGGTATACGCTAATTACAACGCCTGCGGCAGAAGAAGAATCAGAAAATTCTGCTTTCTATGCCAAATTACAGACTTACCAACAGGAACTTTTGCAGTTGCCTGTAAACCGTAATTTGATTATACCTGTACCTCCTGCTAGCTTCCATGTAACTTTAGCGGATTTAATTTGGGATCATGCTTACCTTGATGCCCGCGAAAAGAATCCAAAATTTGACGAGGAGTTACCCTCTTGTTTAGCCGAAATGTTTCAGCAATATCAACAATTGATGACAAATAGGAGTCATCCGATTAAATGGCAAATGCTGGGACTGATACTGATGCCAAGAGCTATAGCTGTTTGTTTAGTACCTCAAGATGAAAGCTGCTATGAGGAAATTATTAAATTCCGCCGAACAATTTATCAAAATCCCAAGTTGATTGCTTTGGGTATTGAGCAGCATTATCATTTCACTGCCCATGTTACATTAGCCTATTTTGGAGAGGTTTCATCTGACTTAGACCGCACAAGTTTCAGCACAAATCTTTCAGAATTGAATGAAAAATGGCTGTTTAATTTGCCAGAATTTTCGATCAATCGTGTCGAATTGCGAAAATTTGACAACATGACACACTATTATCGTGAACCAGACTGGCCGATTTTAGATTTTTAAGTCATTAGTTAGTAGTCAGTAGTTTTCACTCACTGACTACTGATTATGATTTTGTTTTTTAGGTAAACTTAACTTTTTACCAATGCTGTAAATAAATTTCTCGCCTAAAATTTAGGTTCTTGATATACGAGATAAACAGCTTCTAAAAATACATCAGGTGTAACCGCTTCTGGCAAGCTTTCTAAATTAATAATAGCTACTACTTGCTCGGCTAACTTTAGAGATAGTGAGGCTCTTGCCTTTAATGACATGGCAGCCCGTCGCTGCAAATATTCACGAATAACTGCAAAATCATCGGGCAATAATTTCGATAAATCGGCGATTTGGATTAACTGTTCATGAAGTTCTTTTGCCTGTTCTGAAATTGTCAATGTCGCAGATGCAATGGGTGTTTCAGTTTGAATTACAATTGTGCCAGCAGCCAAATCACCTAAACGCTTTTCACGACTACCGAACATAATTAAAAAAGCGCCAATAAACAAAGTCTCATCAAAGGGCCGTAGTAGGGCACGGAGAGTTGCTTGTTGTAACCCGATTAGTCTGCCATCATCTCGAACTACGCGAATTTTAGCAACCCGTTTACCAGGAGTTTGCCCAAACCATAAGGTTTCAAAAAATACAAAATAGCTGATATAAATTGCAAAGGCAATAATGAAGAAAATTGCTAATAACCAAATGTCTAAATTTGGTAAACTCGTAAAAAAGTCTTCAAGAAAATTTACCAGTTGCGTTGAAAAGACAGCCCAGGTAAAGACAAACAAAAGCAATGTTATACCCAACACTGTATAGTCAATCAGCAGTGCTAAAGCTCGATTACCAATTCCCGCTAAAGTAAATTCCAACTCTACACTTTCTGGAGTCTGGAATGTGATGCGATTAAAAAAGCGCATATTTTAACCAATTGAAAATTAATAGAGTTGAATTAAGGCGTTGAGTTAACGAAAATCTTGTGTAGGAGGTTGTCTTAACTGCAAACCCAGACCCTCACGCCGAGTCCGCAAGTCCAAGTATAAAACAGCTTTTAGTGCTTGCCAGAATGGCATTATAAAAACTCCACCTACTAAGCTGCCAATCAAAGAAATAAAATATACGATTCCGTAGATGACAGTACCTGGTTCAAGCTTAATGAGGAATAAGCTAGGTATATAGTTTAATACAAACACCAATGGCAGTGTAACGAAAAAAGCAACTAAAACAACCCCCTGAATGCGAAGTACTGAGGCTTTAGTTAATTCCCAACTTCTAGCAACACTTTCGCCACCATTAATATTTTCTTCAACTGCTAGCGGTACCTCAGCTACTATCCAACGAGAGTAGAACCAGGTTAGTCCCAATAGTAAAATAATTACCATTAAAATTATTGTCAATGTGGTTGTGACTATAACACCCGCAGTACCTAATATCCCTCCCAATAACGCTATCAACACAGCAGACAGAATACCACCTGCGATCGCCAATCCAAAATAAACTACCAGCAAAGATACTGCTACCTGAAAACTAACTCTTAAAAATGACCACAGACGTGGATTAACATGGCTTCTGGCAGTTTGAACATCTTCAGGTTGGTAAATCAATTCTCCAAAAGCCAAGCGTGAAATTAGTCCAGAGATGGCTGCATATTTTGCCCAACCATAAATCGGAACGATAACCCACAAGTGAGCAGTCAAAGCCAGATTAAGATAAGTCTTAAGATGAGAACGATACAATCGCACCGCAGCACTAACAACATTTCCTACACTCAGTGGTTGTATTTGGCCGGAAGATCCAAAATTTTCAGACATAATGGCAAATTTCCCTTGAAACTACGGAGATCAATTTGAGGCTATCTTAAGCTAAGTTAAACTCAGTGTTCCCAAAATTCATGAATATTCAACGTTGGATTGCGCGACGAGAACCAAATTGGCAACGTCTGGATGCCTTATTAAAACAGATAGAAAAAAAAGGGCTAAAGTCTCTAAGGGCAGCAGAAATTAGAGAGTTAGCGAGTTTATATCGTTCAGTAGCGGCAGATTTGGCTCGTGCCCGTACCCAGCAAATCGGCAATACTTTGATACAAAGTTTACAATCTTTAACAACTCGTGCCTATACGCAGATTTACCAAGGTTCGCGGCGACAGGAATGGCAGGCAATCCTAGAATTTTACAGATGGGGATTACCATCTGTGGTTCAGAAAACATTTGCATATATTGCTTTAGCCACGGCACTGTTCATACTGGGGGCACTAGTGGCTTGGTGGTATTCTTGGCAAAACCCCAGCTTTATGACTTTGATCGTACCTGAAAGTTTGATTACCAAGGTGCGAGATGAGCATAAATTATGGATGGGGTCAATTGTCGGTGTTGAACCTCTGGCATCCAGCAGTATCACGATCAATAATCTGTCAGTATCTTTTGGTGCTGTTGCCGGTGGCATCACTGTCGGGCTATATACATCCTATTTAATGATTTTTAATGGCTTATTAATTGGTGCTGTTGGCACTTTAGTTGGTCAAAATAATTTGGCTGATCCTTTTTGGGCCTTTGTGTTTCCGCATGGTTCCTTGGAATTACCTGCGATCTTTTTTGCTGGGGGTGCAGGATTTTTATTAGCAAGAGCAATTTTATTTCCTGGTAAATATCGCCGTGGGGATGCACTGAAATTTTATGGTTCTCAGGCAGTGCAGCTAGTATTTGGCATTGTACCAATGTTGATTATTGCTGGTACTATCGAAGGCTTTTTTTCACCTAATCCGAGCATACCTGATGTAATTAAATATTTGGCAGGGACGGGATTATTTATACTTTTAGTAATGTATTGTAGGCGCAAGAAAATATGAAATAATTTAGATGTTTACGGATTGGTAAATTGAAAAATATTTTAGAATCAGGTAAATACTAACGATGTCAAAAAGTATTATAAGTTGAAGCTAGGATAATCATGGTAAAAATATTAAATAAAATATTGACCCTAGAAGAGTTTATCGCACTACCAGAAACTAAACCGTATAATCAAATTTAAGCTTTTGTTAGCATCTTTTTAGTAATTAATCTAATAATCAAATATTAATAAAATAAAAAGCGTTTTAAATTAAGATTTAAACGCATCTTAATTTTTTATTTATCAATTGTTAAAGAAAGGTTAACCATAATAAATGTAACTTGATTAAGGCTGGAATTACAGCAGGAAGATATTCCTTTAATCAGAGGTAATATGATTTTTTCGACCACCACCTTGAATCGTGTCGTTGCTACTTCATTGGTGACAACTTCTGTTGCACTTAGTCCATTTTTTAGTGCGATCGCACAAGCTGAAACTCTCAATGGTGCAGGAGCAACTTTTCCAGCTCCGCTTTACGAACGGTATGCTCGTGAAGTGAAGAAGAAATATCCAGACTTGAAAATTAACTATCAAGCAATTGGTAGTGGCGGCGGTATTCGTCAAGTCATCGCTGGAACCGTTGACTTTGGTGGTAGTGATGCTGCAATGAAAGATGATGAAATTGCTAAAGTTAAGAATGGTGTAATCTTAGTACCCACAGCAGGCGGTGCCGTTTCTGTTGTTTACAATCTTCCGGGTGTTAACGATCTCAAATTGTCCCGCGCTACATTACCAGCAATTTATTCAGGTCAAATTACCAAATGGGATGACGCGAAAATTAAAGCTGATAACCCAGGTGCTAATCTACCAAATCAAACAATTAAATTTGCTGTTCGTGCCGATGGTAGCGGTACAACTTTCATTTTTACTAATCACTTGAGTGCTATCAGTGGTTATTTTAAAGGCAGAGTTGGAGCTAACACTGCTCCAAAATGGAATTTGCCAAATGTCCTTAAAGGCAAAGGGAATCCAGGCGTAGCTGCTATAGTAGCTCGGACTCCTGGTTCTATAGGTTATGTAGAATATAGCTACGCTGTCCAAAACAACCTCAAATCAGCACTGGTACAAAATAAGAAAGGAGAATTTGTTGCTCCTTCTTTACAATCTGCAAATGCAGCTTTGGCAACTGTCACTTTCCCAGAAAACTACCGCGTTTTTGTAGGAGATCCAGGACAAGGTTATCCCATTGTTGGTCTTACTTGGATGATGGTTTACAAACAGTATGCTAATGCTGCTAAAGCTGATGCAATTAAGAAATGGATTAATTGGGTATTGAAGGACGGTCAACAGTATAATGATGACCTCAACTACACCAAAATTCCATCTGATGTAGCAAATCGGGTGCTTCAAACAGTGAATAGTTCTGTCAAACCTTAATTTGCAATATTTAGAACTTACGTAGAAGATATCCCCCAATCCACTTAAAAAGGGGGATTTTAATGTTCTCTCTTAAAAAGAGTGAATAGGGGGATTATCTTAATAATTTCCTCTCCTACTAGAGTAAGTTAATAACTCGCTCTAGTAGCAATAAAAAATCTATTTTATTGATTTGTAATGGCAAATTCATCAGATGATTCAAATCTAGGCGATGAAAGTTTCAATCTAACAGGTGCCAGTGGCGCAAATTTCTGGTTTGACCAAGGTTTTACACGACTAGTATACTTTTTTGCTGTGATTACCGTTGCAGTGCTATTTTTGATGAGTTGGGTAATTTTCTCAGAAGCACTACCAGCCATCAAGCAGTTTGGACTGGGGTTTTTGTGGGGAAAAGATTGGGATACAGGTAATCAGATTTTTGGTGCATTACCCTATATTTATGGAACTCTGGTAAGTAGTGCGATCGCTATTTTGTTTGCTGTCCCGGTAGGAATGGCAGTAGCCTTAGTCACGAGTGAAAATTTCTTACCTACATCGCTGCGAACTATCCTAGCATTTGTTGTGGAATTAATTGCAGCAATTCCCAGTGTAATTATTGGTCTATGGGGTATTTTTGTCTTTATTCCAGTTCTAGAACCTCTACAAAAGTGGCTAGGCAGCACTTTTAAATGGATACCACTGTTTAATACAGAAGATCCTTCTGGTACTAATATGTTGACTGCTGGAGTTATTCTAGCCATCATGATTTTGCCCACAATGGCAGCAATTAGTCGTGATGTCTTAATGGCTATCCCTAAAGAATTACGTAGTGCATCTATGGCTTTGGGTGGCACTCGTTGGGAAACAATTTTTCGAGTCTTGCTACCATCAGGATTTTCTGGAATTGTAAGTGCAGCTATGCTTGCTTTAGGACGTGCTTTGGGTGAAACAATGGCTGTCACTATGGTGATTGGCAACTCTTCTCAAATTAGTGCTTCTTTACTCGATCCAGCTTATACAATTCCCTCCGTATTAGCTAATGAATTTGCTGAAGCTGAACCGGGATTGCATATAGGTGCTTTAAGCTATTTGGGATTGATTTTGTTTGGGTTGACTCTAGCTGTAAATATTGGCGCTGTGCTATTGGTGAAGTGGGTTGGTAGGAAAAATAAATAATACTTTCTTATCGGTGTAGTAAGACATTTATCAATCAAAATTTGTAAAACTTATGAGTGGTTACATCCAGTCAGAAACGGATGAATCTTTGGTAGCAGAATTATGCAGTCCTCTGCCAACAGAGCGATTAATATTTACATACTCAATGAATGCGATCGCCTTTGGTTTTACAGGTTTAGCACTCATTCCTTTATTATCAATTTTGTGGGAAATTTTCATCCGGGGAATATCTGGACTCAAATCAGAAATGTTTGTCAAAGCAGTGATTGATAATGGCTTTGGCAATGCCATACTAGGAACCATGATCATGGTGATCATTGGTGCTATTTTAAGCATTCCCACAGGGATTATGACAGGAATTTTCTTGGCAGAATTTGGACAAAGCAACACAATTGCTAATCTTGTTCGTTTTATCACCAGTATTCTTACAGGTGTGCCTTCAATTGTTGTAGGTGTATTCGCTTATGGTGTAATAGTTTTAGTAACTAAAGGATTTAGTGCGATCGCAGGTGGTTTTGCATTAGCCGTGATTATGCTACCTGTGATTATACTGACAACAGAAGAATCCTTAAAACTGATTCCTGCATCTCAACGCCTCGCCTCTGCTGCTTTAGGTGGAACTCGCTTCCAAACTACTTTTCGCATTGTTGTCACTACTGCAATCCCCGGAATTACTACAGGTATTTTATTAGCTGTAGCTCGTGCTGCTGGTGAAACAGCACCCTTAATTTTTACCGCTTTATTTAGTCTAGATTGGTCAGAAGGATTGTTAAGTCCAACAGCTTCTTTACCAGTGTTGATTTTTAACCTCTACAACGACCCCGACCCAGAAAAAAGCCAATTGGTATGGACTACTTCTATAGTTTTACTTGGCTTAATTTTATGTGTCAGCATTATTTCTCGCTTAGTTATTAGACAGAGAAGAATAAAATGAGCAGAATACAGAATTCAGAAGTCAGAATTAATTAGTAGATTATTTTGATTGGCTACTAATTTAAGACTATTAAATAGTAAAAGTAGAAAATTAAAATATATTTGATTCTATCCCATTACTATTATATAATTTCGTCTTAATCCTGACTCCTGAATTCTGTTTTTATAATTTTTATTTCGCACCTTAATCAAGCATGAGTAACCTAATTCCAGCTATCAAAGTTAAAAATATTAGCTTTTACTATGGCACAACAAAAGCAATTGAAAAGGTATCAATAGATATTTATCAAAAACAAGTAACCGCAATTATTGGCCCTAGTGGTTGTGGTAAATCTACCTTCATAAAAATTCTTAATCGCATTAGCGAATTAGAAGGGCCTGTGAAAGTTGAAGGATATGTAGAATTTTTTGGTCAGAATATTTATGATCCTCGTGTCAACATCAATCGATTACGCCGCCAAATTGGTATGGTGTTTCAAAAACCGAATCCTTTTCCGATAAGCATTTACGAAAATGTTGCCTACGGGATGAGAATAGCAGGTAGGAATTCAAAACTAGAATTAGATGAAATTGTTGAATCTGCTCTTAAAAGCGCTGCTCTTTGGGATGAAGTCAAAGATAAGCTCGATAAATCAGCTTTAGGGCTTTCTGGTGGTCAGCAACAAAGATTATGTATTGCCCGCGCTTTAGCAGTCAAGCCGAAAGTTTTGCTGATGGATGAGCCTTGCTCCGCTCTTGACCCCATTGCCACCATGAAAGTTGAGGAACTCCTTCATAGCTTACAGTCTGAGTTGACAATTGCGATCGTTACCCACAATATGCAACAAGCCGCCCGTGTTTCTGATTTTACGGCTTTCTTTAGCACCGACGAAAGTCGCATTGGTCAAATGATTGAATTTGGGGCTACAGAGCAAATCTTTAACAATCCACTAGACCCTCGCACCCGCGACTACATTTCAGGGCGTTTCGGTTAAGCTATGTTCTAGCGTGACTTATTGATTTTTGTCGAACTATCTCGCGCTAGAAGATACTCATAAAATGTAGTTTAAAAAAGTTACTAATTTATTTATCTTGATAAATAAACTAACTCCTCACTATACATGAAGAGTATGTGATATTGAGATAAGTCTATAAAAGATAATTTGGGAACACAGTTTTAATATAAATACTTACTAACAGTTTATCTGCTGGATGACTACAGCATAACTACGTAATTTCCATGAATATCTCCTTTTAGGAGTAACATAGTGAAACAGCTGTGCTGATTTGTACTGTTTTACTTAGTTAAGTCTTGTTTTACACGTTTTGGCAATATGAGTAAACTAATTCCAGCCATCAGAGTCAAAAACTTCAGCTTCTCTTACGACACTCAAAAGATAGTTGAAGGCGTGTCAATGGATATTTACCAAAACCAAATCACAGCAATTATTGGTTCTAGCGGTTGTGGCAAGTCTACTTTTATTAAATCGCTAAATCGCATGAGTGAATTAGAAGGAGAAGTGAAGGTTGAAGGAAAAGTAGAATTTTTTGGCCAGAGTATTTATGAGCGTCGGGTCAATATCAATCGCTTACGTCGCCAAGTTAGTATGGTTTTTCCCAAGCCAAATCTTTTTCCTATGAGTGTTTACGATAATGTTGCTTATGGAGTGAAATTGATTGGATGGCATCCGAAAGTAGAATTAGATGGGATTGTTGAATCTGCCATCAAAGCTGCGGAACTTTGGGATGAAGTGAAGAATAAGTTGCACAAGTCTGCTTTAGAACTTTCTGGTGGTCAACAACAAAGATTATGTATTGCTAGGGCTTTAGCAGTCAAACCAAATGTTTTGTTGATGGATGAGCCTTGTTCAGGTCTTGATCCTGCTGGTAGCATGAAAATTGAGCATTTAATCCATAAATTGCGCTCTGAGTTAACAATTGTGATTGTTACTCATAATATGCAGCAAGTTACTCGCCTATCTGATTTTACGGCTTTCTTTCATAGTAATGAAAATCGTATTACTCAAATGGTTGAATTTGGTACTACAAATAAAATTTTTACTAATCCCGTAGATTCTCGTACCCGTGACTACGTTTTCGCCCGCGTTAATTGAAATGTTTCTTAAAATCTAACTATTCATAGGGCTATTTCATAGTGCAGGCGGAAATTAAGGGTGAATTTAATTTCTACTTACTTTAAGTTTTTGTTATGTTGGGCAATGCAGACTAATATTGACAGTCTTTTTTTATACTATATACTTAAAGAAAAGTATCTGCCTAGACCACCTGAATCATAAGATGAAATGCCCTCGGTGCGAATTTACTTCATGTCGTCAAAATGGTTGTCGGAATGACAAGCAGAATTACCTCTGCAAAAATTGTGGTCAACAATTTCTTGAGCCTGTATTTCCTCATTCCCTGAAAGGTGAGTTGCTTGCTAACACCAACGGACAGACTAAAGTATCTATGGCTGTAACGACAGAAGTTTCTTTAGTCAAAAACTTACCAGAAGAAAAAATCCCAGAGAGGAATCTTAACTCTTTCAATGTTAAATTAGCAGAAGAAGTCCTGCAAAATATATTATCATCTGATTGCCTACAGTCTGCTGCATTTACTAAGTTTCTTCTCCAAATTCAGCAATCAAATGAAATTAAACCTAAATTAGAAGCAGGAATATCTCTTCTCCTTTTGGATGCAGAAAACCTAAAGTTAGATATCAATTCAGAATTATTTTTAGCTAGTGTATGCAAATGCCCTCTCCAAGTTAAAATGGCATTTGCTAACTGGAGAAATCCAAGTATTGGCAAGCAAGATATTGAACTATATAACCGTGGCTATCAACTTGTCCATGTTCCTGAAGGTAAAAATAGTGCTGATGCAAAAATGATTGCATTCGGTGCTTGTGTCTTACGTTCTTATCCAACAGTTAAAGAAATATTAGTCTGTTCTAGCGATGGAATTTTGATTCACCTCTGTAACGAACTCCAAAACCAGGGATTGATTGTCTATTGGGTACGTAGACAAGGGCAAAATTTGCATATAGAAAATCGGAATAATGGTAAATTAACTGATTATTCTTTAGCGGTGGCAACAGAAGTTCCATCTTTTGAAAAAGTACTTGATACAATTCAAGATTTGATTAAAACTGAACAGGAATCAATCAATGCTAGATTAAACAGTTTAGTGGATGTTGCAACTTCATTTCAAGAAAGATGTGAGATAGATATTAAATATAATCAAAAGCAGGAAGAAGTTGAGAAAATAAGCCCTGTTTTAGATAACTCTTTTACAGAATATGTTCAAGAAACAAAACAAGAAAATTTTGCGAAAGTCCATAATAAAAAAGTATTAGATAAAATATTATTAAAAATTATTAAAGATATACAAAATAAGTCTCCTAAAACTAAATTATGTGTACCTAAACTCTGTTCAGAGTTACAGAAAATAACCGGAGAAGCCCCTAATTCAATTATAAAAAAATTAAACTTAGGTTCTAGTTTTGTTAAATATTTAGAATCGTCTCCCACATTTACATTAAAAGTGAGTGGCAAGGAATATGAGGTAACAGCACTATTGCGCGAGTAGATGTTTTCTGGATGTTTACGTACAACCTGAGCCTGTAATTCAGTATTATGTAAACAGATGTAAAGAAATATAAATATTGCAATGCAGGATAAAGTTGTCGTTATTGTCGGTGCTACTGGTGGTATTGGTTCAGCTTTAACACATAAACTTGCGCCCACCGGAGTCAGGTTGGTATTAGCTGCGAGGGATGCAGCTCGTTTAACAACACTGGCAGCTGATTTACCAGGGGAAGTTTTGACCGTTCCCACTGAGATTACTGACCCCCAACAAGTAGATATTTTGATAGAAAAGACCATCGCTAAGTTTGGTCAAATCGATATTTTAGTGAATGCAGCCGGTGTAGGTATACTCAAGCCTTACAACAGCCTGGAACCTGCTGATTTAGACAAGATGCTAGATGTCAACTTAAAAGGCAGCTTTTATACTAGCCAGGCGGCTGCTGAAGAGATGCAAAAGCGCAAGTCTGGTCACATCTGTAATGTGGTAGGAATTCTCGGCAAGCATTCGATGGGGATGGCAGCAGCTTATTCTGCTTCTAAGTTTGGTGTTGTGGGTTTTAGCAAGTGCATGGCAGAGGAACTCAAGCGTTTTGGTATCAAGTTCACGCTATTCTACTTTGGTGGGGTAGATTCTCCTTTCTGGGATAATGTCAACCTAAAAGTAGACCGGAAAAAAATGCTCAGTCCTGAAACTGCTGCCAATGCGATTTTCTTTGCCCTTTCTGCCGAACCGCAAGCTGTGCCAATGGAAATTAATATTCAACCTGATAGTCATCTGTTCTTTTAGAGTGGGAGTTCGCCTAAATAATTCCTGCTTAGGAAGGACATGAAAATCTAGCAAAAGAGGCAAAATTTACAGATATATAAGCTGTTATGCTGGATTTTCAATATCTATGAAAATTGATCACGTTCATTTCTATGTAGAAGATGCTAAAACTTGGCGGGATTGGTTTGTACACCATCTTGGTTTTCAATCAGTAGCCGATCGCAGCAGTTCGTTTCACACTTGTACAGAAGTAGTGAAAAGTGGTGCTGTCTGCTTTTTTCTATCTTCACCACTGTTACCTACAAGTCCAGTAGCGGAGTTTTTGCGTAAATATCCACCTGGTGTAGCAGATGTCGCTTTTGCTGTGGAAGATGTAGAAGCTGCGATCGCACAAGCTCAAAAACATGGTGCTACAATCCTACAACCCATTCAAGAACGCCAGGTAGGTAGGGCTTTTCTCAAGTGTGGCAAAATTGCCGCCTGGGGTGGATTGACTCATACATTAATAGAAAGGTCATTGGTGATTTGTCCATCGTCATCTGTAACTAACACAAATGACAAAGAACAAATGACTAATCACAACACTTTTACCGCCATCGATCACATTGTGTTAAATGTGGCAGTTGGTGAATTGGAACGTGCCGTTACTTGGTACGAAAACATCTTAGATTTTCAACCCCAGCAAGCATTTAAAATTAAAACCAATCGTTCTGCTTTACACAGCCAGGTAATGGTTTCCCATAACGGCAGTGTCCAACTGCCAATTAATGAACCAGCTTCCAAAAATTCCCAAATTCAGGAATTTTTAGATGTTAATCGGGGGCCAGGTATTCAACATATTGCCTTACGGACAACTAATCTGGTGAGTGCGATCGCTAAATTTCGTGCCAGTGGTTTATCCTTACTCTCAGTTCCCCAAACCTACTACTCCCAACTAAAACAGCGTTCAGGACTCACCCTATCACCTCTAGAACTAGAAGCGATCGCTCAACAGGAAATTCTGGTGGACTGGCAAGAATATACTCCCGTAAAAACACAGCAAACTGCACCTTTATTACTACAAATTTTCACCCAGCCCATTTTTGAACAACCGACATTTTTCTTTGAGTTTATTGAACGCCGTTTTCAAGCTAAAGGTTTTGGCGAAGGTAATTTTCGCGCCTTATTTGAAGCCATTGAAAGCGAACAAATCAAACGTGGTACCCTGCAATAAAATGCTGATATTAAAATTTATCTCTCGAAAAATAGTCATATATCTGAGATAATTTTAATAAAAATTAACATTTTCCGCCGATGCTAAGACTTATTACTGACTTCGACGGCCCAATTATTGATGTTTCCGAACGGTACTACCGTGTTTATCAATTCTGCTTGGAGAAAACTCGTCGCCCAAACCAAGTTGTGCAAGAACTTCCAAAAGCGGAATTTTGGCAGTTAAAGCGATCGCGCGTTCCTGAAAAACAAATCGCCTTAAATTCCGGTTTAGACGAAGCCCAAGCCCAAGAATTTGCCCAGTTGCGGCGGCAAACTGTGCATACAGAAGCTTATTTCAACTATGACACTCTTGCGCCCGGTGCTGTGGATGCACTGTTAAAAATTCAAGAAGCCGGAATTGATTTGGCAGTTATGACGATGCGCCGAGTTCGAGAACTAGATTATGCTTTTAAAAAACACGATTTAGGGAGATTTTTCCCAGAAAATCGTTGTTATTGCCTGAGTAACGACTACGTTAAAACTCGTGATATTGAAGATAAGCCTTTGTTAATGGCTAGGGCATTGAAAGAACTGCCTCCGGTTACTGATACCTGGATGGTGGGAGATACAGAAGCCGACATCACCGCAGCTAAAAATTATGATATCAAGGTGATGGCTGTGGAATGTGGTATTCGCGATCGCACCCAATTGGAACTTTACTACCCCGACTTAATCGTTAAAGATTTCAGCACTGCTGTAGATTTAGTCTTAAAACCCAAACACCTTGTCTAGAAAGGCTTTGTAGCTCTAAAAGATTGAATTAATCGTACAAATTAAAGCAGGAGTCAGAATACATATTCTGACTCCTGACTCTATATCTTTGAGAAGAACACATATAAACCATGTATTCTTTATGGAAATTTGCTTACAGCTAGTGGTTTACCGTAGAAAACTACTAACCAACCACAACAATATAAACGTTACTACAGTAGAGAACTGATTCGTTCCCAGATTGGTGAATGATGATATTTGTGGTAAGAGCCAGCTAGCAACTAGTCCCCCAGCGATTAAGCCAATGATTAAACTTATCAGGGTAAACAAAACTGCTCGGCCAAATTTGCCTTCCTTGCGATTGAGAAAGTAAATACTGGTGCCTACCCCAACCACCAATGCTAACTGCAAAATCTGCTCGCCTCCCTCTGGGTAAAACAAGCTGATAGAACTCAAACCAAGAAACCAAGCTCCTGGTAAAAGTATATCCGCAGGTGTTGGCTGATCCAGCATCCGTTGCAGCCATGCAGGTGACTGCTCACGAGGCGTTGGACTTTCTTTAGGAGGTGATTGCACTCGCAACTCTGGAAACCGGATGCGCTCAGGAACTTTAATTTTTCCTTCCTGGCGCATCCGTAAGCGATCCATTAAAATCGCATCGTAAGCCGCTTCAATTACTTCTAAATGCTTGGCATCGCCACTATGTTGCTCGAATAGGCGATTACGAGCATCCTGAATTTCATCGAAGCTAGCCTCTTCTGATACCCCAAGTTTTTCGTAGGGATTTTGATCGCTCATGGGAGTTTGTTACTTCAGCCTCAGTCAGCGGCAGTCTTTTGTCGAATAAAAAACAGTTTTAGGTTTTGTTTTAATCGAAACTAAAGTCTCGACCTACTTTTATGCCCTACCAGGATAGTAGCACGGGTTAGTTTGATTGACTTTGTAATTTCAACTATAGTCACTTTAACATATCGCTATAACTCCGTGTATACCCTCATGTCGTTGCTTAATTCTGGCTTTAATCTGGAATTTGAACGGAGAGTACCTAAAATCCAGAGTTTTTATGAAAAAATTAACTTTACTGCTTTCAATTTGGCAAAATTACTGTGCCCTAATAGAATTTTTTTAATTATACTGAATAATCGCTTGTGGTATATATCCGCATATCGATTTAAAATTGAAACGTTTTAAGTTGCCATCTAACTAGAACTATTACGGCTAAAGTCAGAGCGCCTATCTACTGTGGCTAAAAGAAGTTTCGCGTTTTCATCGCCTACATTTCTGATTACAGTATTTATTTGTGAATGATCGGGATTCCCATACCGTAGCCATGTAGATTCTTAGTTAGTCCCAAAGTGGTAACTGCGTTTTTACGCAACTCTCTTGTTAATCTTACGAATTTTTGTGCAAAGTAATGGTCATGGCTCCTGCCAAGATTCTTGTAGTTGACGACGATCCTGCGGTTCGGAATTTAATCCAACGCTTTTTGATTAAACAGAACTATCAGGTGGAGGCTGCCGAAGACGGAAAGACAGCCTTAGCTCTATTTGAGCAATTTAACCCTGATTTGGTAATTCTAGACGTGAATCTACCAGATGTAACGGGGTTTAACCTTTGCCAAGAGATGCAAAGTCGTAATGGTGTTTTTGTTTTGATGTTGACTAGTCGTGCTGACGAAGCTGACAAAATTCGCGGCTTTGCCAAAGGTGCTGACGACTATCTCACCAAGCCTTTTGGGTTGGGAGAGCTAGAAGTCAGAGTCGGAGCGATTTTGAGACGGCAGCGAGTGATAACTACTGCCGAGCAGAAACGCTTGGTATTTGAAAAACTGATGATTGATCCGGTGCGACGGGAGGTAGCACTTAATAACCAAGCAGTACCCTTAACTGCGCTGGAATTTGACTTGTTGCATTTTTTAGCAAGTCATCCAGGTCGAGTTTGGCGACGGGCAGAACTCATCCAAGAGGTCTGGGACTATGAATATGTCGGCGACCAACGGGTTGTAGATGTACATATTGGTCAAATTCGCAAAAAGATTGAAATTGATGCTAGTCAGCCAGCATTAATTCAAACTGTACGTGGCGTAGGGTATAAGTTTGAATCTCCTGCTCACCCCCAACATTTGGAAGCCAAGTCCTGAGTCTATAGTCTAGAGTTTTTTAACTCTTGACTGTTGACTCTTGGGGTAGTGATTAGTGAATTTCTTTAGCTTTTAGTAAAAGACAAATTTAGACAATTAAACATAGATAGAATTGCTCAAATACTGACCAGACAGTTATTTGAAATATTGGTTTATCAGTTTAAGACAGTGGATAGTAAAGAAAGTCCACTGAAAAATATTTCTTTGGATCTGACTGTTTTGGTAGATATGTGCTTAGGTGAAGTTTTTAGGGGCGCATAGCTTATCAATTTAACCTGAAATCGGCGCTTAGAAACCGCATCTACACGATATTTTACCTGCTTTTGCAGGTTTACATCACAAGGAGCTTAAGCCCCTTGTTTTTTCTTGCCCAGGCTCTAAGTTGACACTAATTATGAAGAGTGCTGAGTTCCGAGTTCCGAGTGCTGAGTTAAAAGACCACCCACAAGGGGCGGGGTTTTTACCATAGTGCGAAAGTACTGAGTATGGTAAAAATACGTATACGCAGTAGGAGCAATTCATAAGTTGCCCTTGCTGCGTATACTTTTGAGCAAGTTATAGAGCAGAATCTACTGATACTTTTGATTGTAATATTGCCCCGATATGCTTAATTGCTATTGGATCAAATCCCATTTATGGGGCACGGTTTGCCGTGCCCACATTAGAGTATGAGCGAGAATAACGCCCGTACCTATGGAGTATCTAATAGATTAGCTGTTGCGGGTGAATCGATACTGGGCGTTTCTACTGAGGAGTGGTGGAATAAAGTTTCCAGATAGACTCGGGCAGCCCGGCGATCGCTATCTCCATTTTGGAGTAAAAACAATGATAGTGCCGCCGTCAATACCCTATTTTCATCCCAATCAGGATGGGTTTCTAAGTAGTTTTTTAAGGATTCGTGGAGTGTTTCGGGAATTTCTGTAAAGATGCTAACCGTTGATTTCATGAGATTTTCCTCCTATGAGGATAATCAAGAGGGACAAGTTGCTTGCGGTAAAGCAGCCTATGGCTTCCTCACCCTTACGGGTGATGCCTCCGGCACGCCAAGGGCGAACGGTAGTAACTCAAGAGGGGAAACCCCCTTCTCTACGAGACGCTCCGCGAAGGCGCTAGCCTCTCCTTTTGGGAGAAGACCGAACTACCTCACCACTCTTTTGCTAGCCCGACAATCTACGCCCACATCTCAGGTAATATATTTTACACATTTGATGCCAACGGTTGAACGAATTACAAAAGCAAGCCGAATCATTGTGCGCCAAGAGGGGGTGGGTTTGTCAATGCTGCGAAATGTTAAAAACCAATGTATAAAAAATAAATACGAACGAAAGAATAAGTATTAGAGGCTATTTTTCGTTACTTTACTTTATAAAAACTCAGTCCTTGAAGTTATTCGCCACTGTTAATTAACAATCCCCAGTCAGAGGGTAAGAAGCCCATTAGTTCGTAGCGAACCTGTGGAAAACTGCTAAAATCCCTGTGGAAACCCTGTGGAATGAGTGAGAAAAATAGCAGCCAATGATAAGAATTACAAAAATGTCACCAAACTATGACATCTAAACTCATGAAATTAGCTTCTCAATCTCAGCTATCATCGTGGCTGCCCTCAATACATCCTCAAGTCTGGATTTTTGCAATAGGTAGATTTCTCTCGGAAGTTGGCACTGGCTGTACCCTGTTTTACGCCCCCATTTTTTTTGTGAATGAAGTTGGTTTATCTGCAACCAGTGTTGGGGTAGCCTTGGGTAGCGCCTCGATTTCCGGCATTGTCGGGAGGATTGTAGGTGGTTCTTTGGCTGATTCTGAACACTGGGGTCGCCGCCGCACTTTGTTGCTAGCGACGGCGATTTCAGCAATTGCTTCTCTGGTTTTAGCTACAACCAACGATTTTACTATTTTGGTAATTGGTAGCTTGATTAGCGGTTTAGGTATAGGTTTCTATTGGCCGGCGGCTGAAGCTGTTGTTGCTGACGCTAGCCAGATTGACAATCGCCGCGAAACTTTTGCGATCGCACGACTGGCTGATAATCTGGGGTTAGCGATCGGAATTATGCTTGCTGGGTTTTTGATCGCGGTAATTGGGAGTTATCGATGGCTATTTATCATTGATGCCATCTCTTTTCTGATGTTTTTTGGGGTTGTCTATGTGGGAATTAGTAAAACCGAACAACAGCAGATAGGGGAATCTGAAAAGACGGCACATTTTGCTTCTTGGATGGCAGTATTAAGCGATCGCCGTTTCTTGGTCTACATCGCAGTTAATATATTCTTTACAATCTATATTTCTCAAATCCATAGCACCCTGCCGCTTTACTTCAAAAACTTTGTTATCAAAAGTACTACCGAAGGATTTGCTCAAACTACTATTAGCGTTCTATTTGCTTGGCATCTGGTGCTAGCTATCATTTGTCAGTTGCCTGTCACCAGTTTCTTAAAACGCTGTTCTCACACACTGGCACTCACCGTTTCCGCCATTCTTTGGGGAGTTGGGTTTGGACTCATTTGGGTAAGCGGTACTGCCCCATCTTATAATTTAATTTGGGTAGCATTGGCGTTGGGAGTATTTGCAGTTGCAATTGTTTCTTATACTCCATCTGCCGCCTCTTTAGTCACTGAATTAGCCCCGGAAAATCAACGTGGCGTTTATTTCTCCGTCAATGCTGTGTGTTGGGCTATTGGGTCTTTTATTGGTCATCCCTTGGGTGGATGGGCATTAGATCAACCGCAAATTATTACCAATACTTTCTGGCTAGGATTCCCCTTGAGTGTGCTGCTTGTGGTGGTGATTTTACAGTATCTCAATCGGATTTTAGCTGATACCAATTCTATATGAAGATGCGCTAAACCATATTTAATTACAAGGAAGAAAAACGAACCGCAAAGGACGCATTCGCGCAGCGTCTCGTCAGAGAAGGACACAAAGAAAGAAGTTAAAAGTCAGGTTAATCACTTATGATTACCGCATCTGTGCAAAAATCGAAAAAGCCTCTTTCTCCCTGTTTCCTGCCCCCTGCTCCCTTTCCTGCTCATTGACGACGTTCTTGCAACTTACGATACACAGATTTTAAATCAACTTGATGGTGAGCCAAGGCAACCAAAGTATGATATAGCAAATCAGCCACTTCACCTGCGATCGCATCTGCTTCATCATCCTTAAAGGCCATTACCACTTCGGCGGTTTCCTCACCGATCTTTTTCAATATTTTGTTATCGCCACCAGCGAATAACTTGCAGGTATAAGAACTTTCTGTCGGATTGTCGCGGCGATCGCATATTATTTGAAACAATTGCGACAACGTATCCCCTGGTGGTGGAACAATATTTCCTTCTATTTGGTGAAAGCAACTGCGTTCTCCAGTATGGCAAGCAACATCTCCTAATTGCTCTACCCCTATGAGCAACGCATCACTATCACAGTCATAACGGATACTTTGCACTTTTTGAATATGCCCAGAAGTCGCCCCCTTATGCCATAATTCTTGCCGGGAACGACTCCAAAACCAAGTTTCTTCAGTTTCTAAAGTTTTTTGTAACGACTCCTGACTCATCCACGCCATCATTAGGACAGTACCATCCAAGTAATCTTGGACAATTGCAGGCACTAAACCCCGTTCATCGTAGCGAATTTTTTCAATAGGGATGGCGTAATGTAGCGATCGCAAATCGTTAGAAGACATACCAGCTAGTTTGCTCTAATGAGAATAACTTATGGATTTACGATACCATTCTGAATAGAGCAACTGGTATGTTTTTTTGAATTTAACTATCTTATCTAGCCCTAAACAAGAGCATTGTGTTCCATTGCAGACTGCATTTTTACAGCACTTAAAGCAACTTTATGAGCTTTTGATGCCTCACCATACCAATGGATGGCCGAGTTAAAAGCTGCTCGGTAAAGATCCTGGTATGCTTCAGATAATCGAGTTTGAATATCTAGAGGCAAGTCTTTGTTGGACTTATATAACATATTGTTATTTTTTTGGTTCAGTTAATTCTATAGGATAGAAATTCTAAGCAATTTTTAACACTATCCTGAGATAGAGCTTTTTCTTGTCCACTGTTTAGGAGAGAACCTTGGTAAATACCACAATTAAAACAACAAAATCACAAGAGGTCTTCGCTGCTGCTCAAAACCTCATGCCCGGAGGAGTCAGTTCTCCAGTTCGTGCCTTTAAATCTGTAGGTGGACAACCCATCGTTTTTGATCGTGTTAAAGGCGCATATATTTGGGATGTAGATGGCAACCAATATATAGACTATGTAGGTACTTGGGGCCCAGCTATTTGCGGTCATGCTCATCCAGAAGTAATTGCAGCCTTGCATGAAGCTTTAGAAAAAGGCACCAGTTTCGGCGCTCCCTCAACTCTAGAAAATGTTTTGGCAGAAATGGTCATCGATGCCGTTCCCAGCATCGAAATGGTCAGATTTGTTAACTCTGGAACTGAAGCCTGTATGGGAGTTTTGCGGCTGATGCGGGCTTTCACCAACCGAGACAAAATCATCAAGTTTGAAGGTTGTTACCACGGACACGCTGATACCTTTCTCGTGAAAGCAGGTTCTGGTGTCGCCACACTTGGCTTACCAGACTCACCAGGAGTTCCGAAAGCGGCAACTAGCACTACTTTAACCGCACCTTACAATGACCTAGAATCCGTCAAAGCCTTGTTTGAAGAAAACCGTGACGAGATTGCTGGCGTTATTCTTGAGCCAGTTGTTGGTAATGCTGGATTTATTGCACCCGATGCAGGTTTCTTAGAAGGATTACGGGAACTCACTCACGAGTATGGAGCCTTATTGGTATTTGACGAAGTGATGACAGGCTTCCGCATTGCTTACGGTGGCGCTCAAGAAAAATTTGGCGTTACCCCCGATTTAACAACCTTGGGCAAGGTTATTGGTGGTGGGTTGCCAGTAGGAGCTTATGGCGGTCGCCGAGATATTATGTCAATGGTTGCCCCTGCTGGCCCCGTATATCAAGCTGGGACTCTTTCTGGTAATCCCTTGGCGATGACTGCTGGTATTAAGACTTTAGAATTGCTGCAAAAGCCAGGTACTTACGATTATCTTGAGCGAATTACTAAAAAGCTAGCAGATGGTTTGCTGCAAATTGCTAAGGAAACTGGTCATGCAGCTTGCGGCGGCCAAATCAGCGCCATGTTTGGCTTATTCTTTACCTCTGGCCCAGTTCATAACTACGAAGATGCGAAAAAGTCTGATACAGCCAAATTCGGACGCTTTCATCGGGGTATGTTAGAACGTGGTGTTTACCTAGCACCCTCTCAATTTGAAGCTGGGTTTACGTCTTTTGCTCACACTGAAGAAGACATTGATCAAACTTTAGCAATTGCACGGGATGTAATGTCTAGTCTGTAAGTTGTTAAGGGATTCCCAAATAAACAAGTATCCAGTTACCTCTTGTGGGGTAGGGATATTATCTACCATTTTGCGTGGTAGGTAATCTTGCCCCACAAAAATGGTCACTCATCATTCAGTAATGCTGAATCTAAAGCCTTATTTACAGAACTTTCAGCAGCCAATGCTGTTGACTCATCTTGTATAGTAGGGGAGCAAAGAAATTTTTAACGGATCTGTACTGTACCGTTATCACTCAAATAAGGTCACACCTTTGTCATAATTTTGCAATGTCTTTGTCAATGCAGTATGCAATATTTAAATTACATTAAGTATATTCATGTTAATAAGGCAAAATTAATTGCCTTGTATAGTTATCTAAATTCCCTTCATAATCTCGTGGTTTACGAAAACTAAGGTGCAAGAAGGCTCTCATTTTCCTGGCGAGGGTTTTGTTTATAGATATTTAGATATCCCTAGATAAGGCATTTTTTCGGAGTCAGGGTTAGAGCTAACTTTAAAAGATATTACTAATCATGCTGTAGTTTGCATGATAAGGCTTATAAAAGCGTAAAAAACTACCAGAAGTATTGTGAAAAAATGGTTCTAGCTTTCAAGGAGCTATGATGTGGAGAACAAGAAGTCATTTTTTGGTGTGCAAAAAATATTAATAGCGTTGCTTGTCTTAAGTACCACCACGATGATGTTCATCAAGTCAAGATCATCTGAGGCCCAAAGCACAGAAAATATAAATGTAAACAAGCTACCAGCCATTGGAGCCCAACAGCAGATTGAAGAATTAAAAGCAACGATGCTTAAAATTTGGCAGCAACAAGCACAAATAAAGGGTCTTTCATATTCTGTGCCACCAAGCTTTCAAGGAGCAATAGTTAGTGCGGCAAAACTTAGTCCCCAACAGAAAGTAATTGCTCTCACTTTTGATGATGGGCCATGGCCTGAAAGCACCGCCCAGATACTAGATATTCTCAAACAAAATCAAATCAAAGGGACATTTTTTGTCATTGGGCAGAATGTGAAAAATTATCCAGGCTTGCTGAAGCGAGAAATTGCTGAAGGTCACATAATTGGTAATCATACCTGGCATCATTGGTATCAATTTTTGAATCCACAAGCAGCCGCTTATGAAATTGACCACACAGCAGACCAGATTTATCAAGTCACAGGAATTAAAACAAATCTATTTCGACCACCAGGGGGAATCATGCACAATGGAGTGGCTGATTACGCTAGAAATAGCAAATATGCCATCATCCTTTGGTCATCTGACTCTATTGACTACTCACGTCCTGCTATACCAAAGTTAATTAATAATGTCTTCAGAAGAGCCAAGCCAGGTGGAATTGTGCTAATGCATGATGGTGGTGGTAATCGCTCTAAAACTGTACAAGCTTTACCAGAAATTATTGCCAACTTTCGGAAACAGGGTTATAGCTTTGTTACTATCCCTGAACTTTTAGAAATGCAAGATAAGGATCAAAAGCTGATTGCAAACCAAAAGCAAAACCATTAGGTGGGGTTGCCAATTTAGCTCACCGTTATTACAATACAAAAAAACCGTCCAAAATTAACATTGAACGGAATCTTTATGTATTAATACTTTATTACTACCTAATTCTGTTACTGATTGTACTAATACCTACAAGCTATAAATCAGGAGGCAAAATTACCTGATCAATTGCGTGGATCACACCGTTACTGGCTGTGATATCTGGTTGTGTAACCTTAGCATCATTGACAGTTACACCAGTAGAAGGATCAACCTTAACGTTGATTGCGCCACCTTCGAGGCTTTTAACTTCACCAGATTTTAAATCAGTGGACAATACCTTACCAGGTACTACATGGTAAGTTAAAATCTTGAGCAATACTTCTTTGTTGGCTGGGTTTAACAATTCTTGCAAAGCATCTGCTGGCAACTTAGCAAAAGCTGCGTCAGTGGGTGCAAAAATAGTTAAGTTATCTTTGCCTTGCAAAGCTCCAGTCAACCCTGCTGCTTTCAAGGCCTTGGTTAAGGTTGTAAAAGAAGCGTTTGACTCTGCCAACGCTAATAGGTTTTTGCCTTGATTGTCACTTGCCCCTGGACCTGGTGGAGTTGTTGTAGGTTTCTGACCAGGTTGAGTTTCTGGGGTAGTACCTGGCGTGGGGGGTTTTGGTTCAATAGGTGTAGCGCTACCACCACGGTTATAAGGAGGCTCATTGAAAATACTGGGTCTAGGATTTGTTACACTACCTTTCTGCGCTACTTGTTTGCGCTTGGTATTGCCCTTTTGTGTTTCGGAAGCAGCCTCAGTAGGTGTGTATTGAGCGTTTACTTGAAGGCGTTGACCCTTGTTATAAGGAGCTTCGTTGAAAATACTGGGGTTAGGATTTAATACCTCTTTGGCTTCAGATGGTAAAGTAATGAGAAGGCTTAAACTAGTGAATCCTGCTATGCCTGCCAACGTGGTCAGCAGTTTGCTGTTATTTGTCTTCATAAATTTTGTTTGTCTTTTTGTCCATACATTACATAAAGATTTATAACATTTTGCTATGCACAAAATCTAACCAAAGAGGGAAGTAAAATTTTTCTCAGAATAATTTTTGCTAGCAAAGTAAAATACATTACCTCGGATCAAGCTGATCGGTATGAAATATATCTACCACATATTTGATGTAATGAGTATATTTTCTCAGTCACACTGATCAAGAGTTCAAAAGCCTCACCGAAGAGAGCAGGGGAGGCAGGGGAAGAAGAGAAGCAGGGGGGAAGAAAGCAGGAGGAGAATTAAATTTCTTTTTTTCCTTAAGAGCCTCAAGAGCCTTTCTACTCTCTCCTGCTCAGAAAGGATCTGAAGCTCCTAACTTTAGTTGTGGGGTTTGCTAGTTGTGGGGTTTGCTCAAGAACTGTTTTCTTGCCTCACTTGGTGTAGCCTCAATTCTAAAAGAGTGCGAAGATTTCACATATCCAAGGTTTCAGTTACAATAAACTGTGGAAAAAACTCTAGTAAAAAACCAATCTATAGATAAATTTGTACGTAAATTGATAAGTTTGAAAAATCCTGAATCCCATATATAACAAGGCAATATATATGAATTAAGCATTAATTATTCAGCTAAACCACAGATAATTTAGTCTAACAGTGGCAAAAATCAAAGTAACTGCTAAATATTTGTAACTGAAGGGTTAGGTTTGTTTATGTATCCCGAAGAAAATTATTTAATTATTTGATATTTGAATCGGAAAATAATACTTTTGGAATCGATGATTTTGCTAAAAACTAGGCATAAGTTCAATCATAATTTTAATTAAATTAGGCAAAAAGCAACTAATGTAAATAAAAATTACTTTAACTAAAGATACAATTGTAAAGTTTAAGAAGTTGACCAGTTATCAGGTATACAATATGCTGGAATTATACCAATGGGAACTATCTCAATACTCAGAGAAAGTGCGCCTAATTCTAGATTTTAAAGGACTAGATTACCGCAAAATAGAAGTTACGCCTGGGATTGGACAAGTAGAACTTTTCCGGCTGACTGGTCAGAAACAAGTCCCAGTATTAAAGGATCGTAATAAATATATTGCGGATTCTACGGAAATAGCTAAGTATTTAGACTTAGAGTATCCCGATCGCCCAATAATACCCCAAGATCCCAAAAAACGGGGTTTAACTTTATTGATAGAAGAATGGGCGGATGAATCTATAGGCATCAAAGGTAGGAAAGCGCTATTTGCAGCCGTAAGTCAAGATCAAAATTTCCGCAAGTCTTTATTACCCACCTCAACACCAGATATATTTAAAAGTCTGGTTGGAGGAGTACCTACTGACTTACTGACAGTGTTGGGTTTTGGGGTAGGTTATAGTCCAGATGTGATTCAGTCAGCGATCGCATCTTTAAAACAAGACTTGGAAGCGGTAACGTTATTATTGGCAGATAGTCCTTATTTAACAGGAGATGAGCCAACTTTAGCTGACTTGTCAGTAGCTGGCTTATCGATATTGCTCAAGTTTCCCCCTGGCCCCTATCTGGATTTACCAGCTTCTATTAGAGGAAAAGGATTGCCAATCTTTTCAGAGAATATAGATTATGAACCATTCTTTACCTGGCGCGATCGCATTTACGCCCAATTCCGTAAACCATTAATCAGCACCACTTCAGCCTCTGGGGGTGCGCCAACTTCGATTCAGATTGATTAGGGCATCGGGTATGGGACATTTAGTTATTCCCTTACACTCCTAACTCTTGTACAGACGTGATTAATCGCGTCTCTCTGCCAATTTTAGATTTTGGATTTAGGATTGAAGGAAAAATCTAAAATCTAAAATCTAAGATTGAATGACTATTAAGATATCGCATCAACAATCATGTAATTAACTAGATGAATTCGGGACAGCCATTAGGTTCGGTTATTCAAGGTTCTCTAACTGAAGGTTTAGAAGTACGATTGCATCCTGACATTTCTGTAGAAGATATGCGGGTTGGTAAGTTTCTTGTTGTGCAAGGGATGCGATCGCGCTTTTTTTGTATGCTGACAGATGTAGCATTGGGTGCTGCTAATGCCCGAATTATTGCTAATCCCCCTAATTGGGAAGACACTTTTTTACGGGATGTTTTAGCAGGAAGTGGTACTTATGGTACTATCAACCTCGCGCCCATGTTGATGTTCACTCCCGAAGCGGAAGAATCTTTCTCCCCAACAAACGGCAAATCGGCAAATCCCTTTATCCCATCAGTAACGGGTTTGGCTTCCTTTGTGCCACAAACCAGCACGACGATGGAATTGTTGCCTGTTAAAACTATTCCTAGCCACTTTAGTCAAGTTTACGAAGCCAGTGTTGACGACTTTCGCCGCGTGTTTGGTTGGGAAGATGACCCCCAAAGGCGCAATTTTTCCATTGGGAAACCTTTGGATATGGATGTGCCTGTTTGTATCGATTTAAACCGTTTCGTAGAACGGAGTAATGGGGTTTTTGGGAAATCTGGTACTGGTAAATCCTTTCTAACTCGGCTACTTTTAGCTGGCGTTATCCGTAAAAATGCGGCAGTAAATTTGATTTTTGATATGCACTCTGAATATGGCTGGGAAGCTGTCGCAGAAGGAAAGAACGTCAATACAGTTAAGGGATTAAAGCAACTTTTTCCAAGTAAGGTAGAAGTTTATACCCTTGACCCCGAATCCACAAAACGCCGGGGTGTGCGTGATGCTCAAGAACTTTATTTGAGTTACGAGCAAATAGAAGTTGAAGATATTAAGTTATGTAGTCGAGATTTAGGGCTATCTGACGCAGCCCTAGATAACGCCAATATTCTATATAGTGAGTTTGGCAAGTCTTGGATTGTCCAACTGCTGAACATGACTAACGAAGAAATCGAGATGTTCTGCGACGAGAAACGCGGACACAAAGGCTCGATTATGGCATTGCAGCGCAAACTCTTGCGGATGGATAGCTTGAAGTATATGCGAGCAGTCTGCCCCCAAAATTACATTAGTAAAATTGTGCAATGCCTGGAATCTGGGAAGAATGTTGTGATAGAATTTGGTTCCCAGTCTAATATGCTCTCTTATATGTTGGTGACGAACATGATCACCCGACGTATCCACGAGCATTACGTCAAAAAAGCAGATAAATTCCTGCAAAGCAAAAACCCTTGCGATCGCCCCACGCCGTTGATGATTACCATTGAAGAGGCACACCGTTTTCTTGACCCGGCTATCGTCCAAAGTACTATCTTTGGGACTATTGCCCGTGAGTTGCGGAAGTATTTTGTCACACTTTTGGTAGTTGATCAACGTCCATCAGGGATAGATAATGAAGTCATGTCCCAGATTGGAACTCGCATTACCGCTTTGCTTAATGACGAAAAAGACATTGACGCGATTTTTACGGGTGTATCTGGTGGTAGCGGACTGCGATCGGTACTGGCAAAGTTAGACTCCAAACAACAAGCTTTAATTTTGGGTCATGCCGTCCCCATGCCAGTAGTAGTACGTACCCGTCCTTACGACGCAACTTTTTACGAAGAAATTGGTGAGCCAGCCTGGGAAGAAAAACCTGATGCGGAAGTATTCGCTGCTGCTGAACTCGCCAAAGCTGACCTGGGATTTTAAATAGTTATTTGTCATTGGTCATTGGTCATTTGTCATTTGTCATTTGTCCTACCCTACGGGAAGTCACTGATTTAATCTACATCAAGATTAATTCCCAATTCCCAATTCCCAATTCGTAACATCCCTCCATCCTCACAAGAAATTAAGTTCGGTTATCCGGCTAGTTTTTGGCAACAGAAGAGGGGTTTTTGAGGTCACTATAGATATAGTCAGTAATTTCAAGGAAGCCTAATTTTTTTTCCAAGCGACCAATTTTGGATTACAATTGAAAGTTTTATCTTAAGATACTTTACTATCCGCCTGATTTATCGTACTATAAAAATAAGTGAACTCATACCGACTTCGGATTTACTCGTTACTCTCAGTAACTACCTAAAGTAAGAATTCTCAAAAATAACCAGTGTGCTAATAAGAGATTGAAAATTTAGAAAAGGTAGGGGAACCTATCTTAGGGGCTTAACGTCTTAAAAACATCTATATCAATTGATAATTGTTTTTATTAGCTCCTGATATTTCATGATAGATTTACTACTTTTATCCATCCATTTTAGTAAGAAAACATACATTTTATTTACGGAGTAGAGGACGACGCACCAATGCCTACTGTCAATACCCAAACGGAAAATCTCAACACCAGATTCACGGCTGATATGGTGCGAACCTATCTACGAGAAATTGGCCGTGTACCACTGCTAACCCGTGAACAAGAGATTGTATATGGGAAGCAGGTTCAACAAATGATGACGCTCATCGATGCCAAAGAGGTTTTGGCGAAGAAACTGCACCGCGAACCGGAGATGTCAGAGTGGGCTGATGTGGTTCAACAATCGGAAATTGAAGTACAACAAACGGTAGCGCAAGGTAAGCGAGCAAAGCAAAAAATGATCGAAGCGAATTTGCGCTTGGTCGTTGCTATTGCGAAAAAATACCAAAAGCGAAATATGGAATTTCTGGATTTAATTCAGGAAGGAACACTAGGATTAGAGCGGGGTGTGGAGAAATTTGACCCAATGAGGGGTTATAAGTTCTCGACTTACGCTTACTGGTGGATTCGCCAAGCTATTACCCGCGCGATCGCTCAACAAGGACGTACTATCCGGTTGCCGATCCACATTACCGAAAAACTGAACAAAATCAAGAAAGTACAGCGTGAGTTGGCTCAAACCTTGGGGCGATCGCCCACTCCAGCCGAAATTGCCAAAGAACTGGAACTAGAACCTACTCAGATCCGTGAGTACCTGAATATGGCGCGTCAACCAGTTTCTTTGGATGTTAAAGTTGGCGACAACCAGGATACTGAGTTGCAAGAAATGCTCGAAGATGGCGGGCCATCACCAGAGTATTACACCAACCAGGAATTCTTACGCCAAGATTTGAACAACCTGCTAGCAGAACTAACCCCGCAACAGCGAGAAGTTTTAGCTCTACGCTTTGGTTTAGAAGATGGTAACGAAATGTCATTGGCGAAAGTGGGTGAGAGATTGAATCTCAGCCGCGAACGTGTCCGCCAGTTAGAGCATCAGGCTTTGGCTCATCTGCGTCGCCGTCGCGCCAATGTCCAAGAATACGTTGCTAGTTAAAGATGGAGACGCGAAATCCCGCGTCTCTAGAGCATGATAAGCCTCCTGAATTCAGGGGGCAATTTTTTATGCTGATAGCCCAATACAGTTCTGATAAGACCAAAACACTTGTAGAGACGACGATTTATCGCGTCTCGAAAACCCAAAATTTTTGCCAGTAGCCCTTAACCAAGCGTATTGGCTGATAGCCAGGAAAAATATTTTGATCTGAGACTGTATTTCTACGGCGACAAATCCGAGAAAATACTATCAGTATTTTTATTTATTAAAAAGTAAAAAAACAAGGTAATACAAAACCCATATTGATAAAAAGGATCTAATTTCTGATTAACCTCACCCAATGAGATGAATCTATTGGATGAAGAATCATTCAAACTACATTAAGTAATGTAAAGTTAATTAAATTGCTTTGTAGTAAAGGGTTTAGTCTTATTTGACGGGATCAAGCCCTTACTACAAACCTTTAATTGTTTACGCCGCTCTACTTCCCCTAACTGGTGGTAATCTAAGATTGTTGGGCTAGATTAAATAAAAACTTTGGTTTTTGACAGTTTTCTTTTTTGGACAATAGTAATATAAGTCGTAAACAAAGTCTTTGACAATTAAGACTTGGTTATAGTTTAAGTAAGTTCTAAAGAACTTAGTTGATTTTTTAACAGGAGAAGTAGGGTGCTTAACAACCTTTATCAGTTCTTATCTCCCCGCCAGTGGGGAATTTCCCTAGCGGGCTTAGGCTTACTTCTCGGTTTGGGCTTTATAGGCAAGCAGACTCAAGTCGCACCGGTTACAGATTCTCCATTATCATCGGCTCAGATTCAGAAAACCACAACCTCCGAAAACTCTCTTTTGTCGCAGCTAAGAAAAGTTAGAGAGCAGAGAAGTCAACTGAGAGCATCTGCTGGAGAGAGAGGCATTTTTGTGCATCAGAGCGGAAAAACACTCCCTAAAACCACAGCGCTGGTTCCAGATTCTCAGGGAGCTACAAAAGGTGCAGAAGGTTTACCAAAAGTGAATTTTCCTGTCAAAGATGGGGTTTATCTCTATGGTCAATCGCCAAAATCTAACCAGCTTGGTCAAGGTTACATCATATTTCAAAAGCAGCAGGATAAGATAACTGGTGCATTGTATATGCCCCAATCAGAATTTAATTGTTTTCAAGGTACGCTCAGTAAGTCAGGAGAGTTGGCGATGACGGTTAATAGTACGTCAAATGAAGCCAGTACTCCTCGATCAAATCAGGTAGCTGCAAACAGCAAACTACCTAAAGTCAGTGAAGATGAGTTCAGCAGTTATCCTTACTCAGTGGCTCTGCAAGACTTTTATCAATTAAATTCCATCACAGCTAGCGATCGCCGCACGTTGCAAATGTGCAAATAATCGTTAAGTTAATACTCAATTCCTGGTTGCGCTTTCACGCCTTGATCGCGGAAAGGGTGCTTAACCAGAGTCATTTCGGTTACGAGGTCAGCACGCTCAATTAAACCTGCTGGTGCGCCTCTACCTGTCAGAATAACGTGCTTGTTAGCTGGTTTTTGCGCCAAACCCGCCAAAACGTCCTCTAATGGTAAGTAAGCCATTTTGAGGGCGATGTTAATTTCGTCTAACAACACCAGATGAAAGTCTGGGTTGCGAATATATTCTAATGATTTTTCCCAGGCGGCACTAGCTTTGTCAAGATCGCGATCGCGGTCTTGAGTTTCCCAAGTGAAGCCTTCGCCCATTGCATGAAATTCTATTTGGTCTTCCCAATAGCTGAAAACCCTTTTTTCTGAAGGTTCCCAGCTTCCCTTGATGAATTGGATGATCGCTACTTTATAGCCGTGACCTAGCGATCGTAACACCATCCCCAAAGCCGCAGTGGTTTTACCTTTACCATTACCAGTATTTACAATAATTAACCCTTTTTCTGGTACAGCTTCTGCTATGCGCTTGTCTTGCACTTCTTTGCGTCGCTGCATTTTTTTGCGGTACTGTTCATCAGTCAGAGATGAAGACATTACCTCATCAATCAAGCGCCCAATTTCTTGATCTTGGTTTAATTCTTGTGGTGTATCGTTTTTCATTAAGCTTGTCTAGAAATAATTGTTAAAAGTGTTGAGAATGAACCAAAATCTTCTTAATTATCCAATTTCACTTAAGTTACTTGATTGGAAATGTCTAGTAAGTTTTCATGTGAAATACTAATAGTATGTTAGCTTTATTAATGATTTGCAGACAAGTGGAAATATCTATGATACACAAACTGAACTTATAATTTGAGTTTACTATTACTGTTTTAAATAATTTAATATGTTCATTAAAGCATTTTAACAAAAAAAGTTTCTGATTATCTTCTTTAGTAAAAATATAAGTTAGATGCTTTAAGTGTTAAAAGCTATCATGTCTAATATCAGGAGCATTTATGGATGTTGTTGTTTCCATTTTTCCCATAAAGGCTGCGTATCCTCTGGTTGCCCATCATAGTTGAGCAATTGA
The DNA here is from genome assembly GCF_036917775.1 of Nostoc sp. Lineage (GTDB taxonomy): Bacteria > Cyanobacteriota > Cyanobacteriia > Cyanobacteriales > Nostocaceae > Nostoc. Next base: position 46,064 of record NZ_JBALEQ010000058.1, on the reverse strand, counting down.
TCTGAAATTATCACCCATGACTGGGCACTGCGTGTCCAAATGTTACCTACTGGGCATAACCAACTTGTATCATCTAAGGTTCCAGCTTTGACATTGATAGTATCGGTTTTATAAGTCCTTTCATGAAACAATCGCGTTCCGCAGTCGCCACAGAATAGGTTATTTACTTCACGTCCGCTATCATTTTTCCGAGTCCAAGCTTTCGGTTTTCCCTGAACAATTACAACAGCATCTCGTAGTACTGTAAGAGACATACCAAAGGCACTAGACGATTGTTTCTGACACTCCTTGCAGTGGCATAGATAAAGAGTTAAAGGTTGGGCATGAATTTCATAACGAATCTGTCCACATTGACAGCCTCCAGTATATGGAAGACTCACAAGTTTTATCTCCTGACAATTTGTGTTGCTTTATTGTAACTAAAACTATCTCAATCTTAAAGCGGGTTTTAGTAGACACAAATAGAAGACTTATGAACACGATTCTCTATGCTTTCCTAAATGCTCTTCACCCTTCATCTTCATCCGATTCATCATCCTCACTCCAATACTGTTGAGGTGCATTTCCGTGAACTTCTAAAATTTTTGGTTTTTTGATTTTGTTATCAGGTGGATTAATTGCTTCTAACTGCACATCAAATTTCCAGTTATCACCAAAATCATAAAGATAGGTCATTTTACCACCCGGTTCTAGAGACACATCACCAATCTGAACTTGGTCAGCAAATGGGGGTGTTTCCATATAGGCATGACCGATTTTTATGATGCGACCAAAATAGTCTTTATAACTAAACTCGTACAGGTGATCATAATCAAAGTCAAAAGCATCAAGAATTGTCTCTGCTAACCAGCTTAATGGTTTTTTGGCTGGTATGGCAATGCGTCGCCAAGCTTTAGAAATGGACACTTTAAAAATATAAATCCCGTCAGTAAAACCTTGCTTGGGAACAAATAAATTATGCTTCCATTCTGGAAAAAAGGGTTGTAAATGTGACTGCAACTTTCCAAAAGTTACATTGACCTCATCCTGTAATTCTCCTCGTATACCTAATGGAAATAGTAGTTGCAAAATAGCATCTCCAAATGGCAAGCGTTGTAAACTAGTAATGCGCCATCCTTTGCCTTCTGTTGGCTTGCCATGTTTAATAGATAAAAATCCAAATAATTCTAACAGGGCAACATTATGCAGACCAGGGTAATAACTAATATTGGTTTGGTCTTCATATTTAGTAAATTTTAAACCTTTATCTGGGACGCGGGGCCAAAGTTGAATACATCTAAATAAATTCCCCAATGAATCTTGATGTTCACCTAAGATTTCGTTATTTCCCCAAATCAACCAGGCTTCTAATAAATTGAAATAGCGTTCTGTTAAATTCAGGTTTGACCATGATTGCAAAGTTGCTGCATCTAAAACTAAAATCTGCTTCTTCCCTTGGGATCTAATTTGGGCTATCCCAGAACTGCGTAATAACAGATATAGTCCATTAATGTAAGGGTATGATTTCTGTACAGGGCGTTTGAGTTTAGTTTCGATTGGGTGACTTAACAGAGAATTAAATTCTGATAGTACTTTCAGTGGTAGAAGATTATTAACACTACTAACTTCCACTCCATTCGGTTGTAATAAATCTATTAGAGTTTGAAAATCACGCAAAATTGTACCAGGTTGATTTTCATCAATACTGAGTTCTTGCAGTAGTTGTTGTTGTGACTCTGTTAAGGAAGGTAGTTCAGGATTGAGTGTGCGTTCTAGCCGCGCAAATAAATCTTCCATAAATAAAAATTATAAATTCTCAATTCACAATTTAACCTTGTGTTCTTTATACGATGACTACCGAAATTATTCTAATAAAGCTTGGCCCTATAAGTGTCATAGTAGGTCTATCAAGACCGTAAGCTTAATGAGATGTGAATGATAATATTCTCATCTTCTAGTTGATAATACCAGGAGTTTGATATGAATAGTAACACTCGTCTACAGATGATTTTAGCTGATACACCTATTGATACAGTATTACCTGCGATCGCTCAACTAAATCTACCTAACTGGTGGTTAGCCGGTGGTGCAGTCCGAAACACTGTTTGGTCTTCGATTTTTGGTAATGACTGTGGGTTAGGTATTAAGGATTTTGATATTGCATTCTTTGATATAGAAGGAAACCGTTCTCAAGAACTAGCAGCAAAGGCGACTCTCACAGAACAATTTCCTGATGACCTGTTTGATGTCAAAAATCAAGCTAGTTTTGCTCGTTGGCGTAATGGCAGTAGACTTTACACTAGTACAGAAGATGCGATCGCAGAGTGGCTACACACTGCTACTGCTGTCGGAGTTCGACTAGATACACAAGGCCAATGGCAATTTTTCACTCCCTACGGATTAGATGACCTGTTTGATGGAATTATTCGACCTACACCAGCACATACTCATAATATAGATGCTCACAATAAGGCATCTGGATTCTTGCAGAAGTGTCCTAATCTGCGTTTGGCGTAAAAGTTAGAGTAGCTTTTCCGTTACAAGGGAATAATCGCGTTTAAATTTATAACCCTTGAATACGGAATCACAATGTTAATAATTTTCTAGCACTGGGAATAATTAAAGTAGAACCCCTTTTATGACAAGACGGGGGGTAGTACTAATTTTGTAAATTTATAGGCAAAAATCAATGCCAAATCGTACTGGATACCCAATCAACTCGACTCTCCATGAAGGAATCCAAACAATTATTTATCAAACACAAATGCCAAAGACGCAACAGCGAGTTATCCTCAAGTTGCTTAAAAATGAATATCCTACTCTCGAAGCCTTTACTCGCCTGAAAAATGAGTATCAAATTCAGCAAGGTTTAGACCATCCCAACATAGTTAAATCTATTAGTCTAGAAACCTTTAATAATCGTGTAGGACTGTTGTTAGAAGACTTTGGTGGTCAATCTTTAGCCCAAATTCTTCAGACAGAAAAGCTTGACTTAATTAACCATTTAAATATTGCTATTCAACTGACTAAAGCTCTAGATTATTTACATAAACATCAGATTATTCATAAAGATATCAAGCCTAGCAACATAATTGTTAACTCCCAGACAGGTATTGTTAAACTCACTGACTTTGGTATAGCCTCCCGCCTCAATAAGGAAAATCCCCAATTTAATAACCCTAATTGCGTTGAAGGCACACTTGCCTATATGTCTCCTGAACAAACGGGAAGAATGAATCGTATTCTTGATTATCGCACTGACTTTTATTCTCTCGGTGTTACTTTATATGAAATGCTCACCGAGAAAACACCATTTTTTAGTCAAGACCCCTTAGAACTAGTTTATAGCCATATTGCTGTTCAACCGATAAATCCACAGTTATTAAATCCAACAATTTCTAATGCCATCTCAGAAATTGTACTGAAGTTGATGGCGAAAAATGCTGAAGACAGATATCAAAGTGCTACAGGATTATTAGCAGACTTAGAGTTATGTCTTAATCAGTTAAAATCTAAGGATATAATTACTGATTTTGTTCCAGGTCGTTTAGATGTCTTAAGCCAGTTATTAATTCCTCAAAAATTATATGGCCGTGAAAACCAAGTTAATGAACTGCTAGCTGCATTTGAACGCGTTACATCTGGAACTAGTGAGATGATGCTAGTTTCTGGTTATTCAGGTATTGGTAAATCAGTTTTAGTTAACGAAGTTAATAAACCCATTACTCGCAGACAAGGTTACTTTATTTCTGGTAAATTTGACCAATTAAAACGAAATATACCTTATGCCTCTTTAATTCAAGCTTTTGCTTATTTAATGCGGTATTTACTGACAGAGAATAATGAAAAAATAGAAACCTGGCGTGAAAAAATATTATCAGCTTTAGGAACAAATGGTAAAGTCATTACTGAGGTCATTCCAGAAGTAGAATTAATTATTGGTACACAGCCAGACGTTGCCCAAATTGGTGCAACAGAATCACAAAACCGCTTCAATCGAGTTTTTAAAGAATTTATCCAAGTTTTTACCCAAAAAGAACATCCCTTAGTCATATTTTTAGATGATTTACAATGGGCAGATTCAGCCACATTGAATTTAATTCAACTACTTATAACTGATAGTGACAGCAAACATCTATTATTCATTGGTGCATATAGGGATAATGAAGTTAATGCAGCGCATCCTTTAATTCAAAAAATAGAAGAGATTAAGAATACTGGCACAGTTGTTAATAACATTGTGTTGCAAGCTTTAAATTTAGATAATGTGACTCAACTAGTAGCAGAAACTTTACAAGAAACAGATATTAAGCCAGATTCTGAATACATAAATTTTAGCGATAAGATTATCCAGTTAGCTGAATTAATTTTTAATAAAACAGGTGGAAATCCATTTTTTCTCACACAACTTATTCAGGCACTTCATCAAGAAGAACTTTTGAAATTTGACTTTATTAAGGCTCAATGGCAATGGAGTTTAAAGGATATTCAAGCAATTGGAATTACCGACAAAAATGTAGTTGAGCTAGTTGCCAGTAGAGTTGAAAAGCTACCAAAATCTACCCAAGATGTTTTAAAATTAGCAGCTTGTGTGGGTGACAGATTTAGTCTTGATGTTTTATCGATAGTCAATGAAAAATCACCTTCTTTGACAGCCAATGATTTACACTCAGCTTTGCAAGCGGGATTAATTCTACCTTTAAGTGAAGCTTACCGTATTCCTTTAGTTTTTAATCAAGAAGAAGCGGTTAATTTAAATTTAGACACTTCACAAGTAGGTTACAAGTTCTTGCATGATAGAGTACAACAAGCAGCATATTCGCTGATTCCAGAAGAACTCAAGAAATCTACTCACTTAAAAATTGGACAATTGCTTCTACAAAATATCCCAAAGGATGAAATAGAAGCTAATATTTTTGATATAGTCAATCAGTTAAATGTAGGTATTGTTAACTTAATAGAGCAATCTGATAAAACTGAATTGGCACGATTAAACTTAATTGCAGGGCGAAAAGCTAAAGCTTCTACAGCTTATGAAGCTGCACTTAAGTATTTTACAAATGGGATAGAACTTTTAAGTATAGACGCTTGGCAAACTGAATATACCTTAACTTTATGTTTATATGAAGGAGCCGCAGAAGCAGCCTATCTGGGCGGTAATTTTCAGCAGATGCAGCAATGGGCTGAGGTGGTGCAGCAAGAAGCCAAAATTCTTCTAGATAAAGTGAAAGTCTATGAAGTACAGATTATCGCTTCTATTATTCAAAGCAAACAACTGGAAGCCATTCAAATAGCAGTATCAATTCTAAAATTGTTAGGAATAAGTTTTCCAGATGAACCGACATCAACTGATATTCAGCAGGGAATGGATGAAATTGCTGTTTCTTTGAAAGGGAAAACCATTGCAGATTTAATTAACTTACCATTAATGTCTGATCCGAACAAGATTGCAGCCATGAAAATCTTAATGGGAGTTCTCCCTGCGGCTTTTCAAACGGCTCCTGTAATAATGCCAATTATTGTTTGTAAAATGGTCAATTTGTCCTTAAACTATGGAAATACATCTGTATCTGGTTATGGTTATAGTCTTTATGGCTTACTTCTTTGTGGAGTTCAAGGAGAAATTAATTCTGGCTATGAATTTGGTAAATTAGCTTCTAGTTTGGTGTCACAATTTAATGCTGAAGAACTCAAAGCTAAGATTCTAACGGTTGTTAGCGCTCATGTTATGCACTGGAAAGAGCATATTAGAGAGACATTAACATCATCAATGTCTGGATATGCTAGTGGTCTAGAAACCGGAGATTTAGAATATGCTGGCTATTGTGGTTACATTTATCCCTATCATTCCTTTTGGTTGGGTAAGGAACTTTGGGTTTTAGAAAAGGAATTAATAGCTTACTGTGAATCACTGAAAAAAATTAATCAGCAAGTAGCTCTAACTTGGAATTTAGTATATCTGCAAACAGTTTTAAATTTGAAAGGAAATTACGAAAATGTAGACTGTTTAATTGGAGAAGCCTACGACGAGCAAAGTATGCTGCCAATTCATCAACAAGTAAATGATCTTTACACAATTAATCATTTATTTGTCAATAAACTAATGCTCTCTTACATATTTGGAGATTATTTTAAAGCTGTAGAAAATGCTGCGATCGCAGAAAAATCTTTAGGTGGTGTCACAGGGTTGTTTGTTGTTCCACTGTTTTATTTTTACGATTCTTTAGCACACTTGGCTATATATCATACTGCTAAAGAGTCCGAGAGGCAAGCTATTCTAGAAAAAGTCCAAGCTAATCAGCAAAAAATGGAACTCTGGGCTACTCATGCTCCTACGAATCACTTACATAGATTTTATCTCGTGGAGGCAGAACGGTGTCGGATTTTAGGCCAAAAGCTGGAAGCAATGGACTACTATGAAAATTCGATTGCCAAATCTCAAGAGAATGGTTTTCTCCAAGAAGAAGCTTTAGCTTATGAGTTAGCAGGAAAATTTTATCAATCTCTAGGTAAAGAGTTAATTCATCAAACCTATATAACTAAAGCTTATTATGCTTGTATTCGTTGGGGTGCGATCGCTAAAGTTAAATACTTAGAATCGAAGTATACTTTTTTAGTAGGACAAACTACTACTGTAGAAACTACTACTTCCAAAATAGATACAATTCACCTCACCACTACCACAACGACTAATAGTAGTAGTTTAAGCGATTTGTTAGACTTTAATACATTCATCAAGTTTTCGCAAGCGATTACCAATGAAATTGTTTTAGAGAACTTGTTGAGCAAGCTCATCAAAATTCTACTAGAAAATGCTGCTGCACAAAAAGCAGTACTACTCCTACTTAAAGATAATCAACTATATATCGAAGCTTCTGGAAATGCTACTGACAATGCAGTGACAGTTTTACCCTCTATTACTGTTGAAACCTATCAGGATCTACCGTTTTCTGTGATTAATTACGTTTTTCGCACTCAGCAATATCTTGTGTTGAATGATGCAATAACTACAGAACCGTTTAACCTTGATAATTATATTCAGGAATCTAAAATAAAATCAATCTTTTGCTTGCCCATAATTTACCAATCACAGCTTACAGGGATTATTTATTTAGAAAATCAGTTGTCATCAGGAGCTTTTGTTACAGAAAGAATAGAAGTATTAAAAGTCTTGGTTTCTCAAATGGCTATTGCCATACAAAATGCCCGTTTATACACAAGAGAACAAGATAAATCTAGAGAATTAGAACAGTCAATCAAAGATTTACAAGAGGCCCAACTACAACTTATTCAAAGTGAAAAAATGTCTTCTTTGGGAAATTTAGTTGCAGGTGTAGCACATGAAATCAACAATCCAGTTGGTTTTATTACAGGTAGTATTGCCCAAGCAAAAGATACTGTTAATGATTTAATAGGATATCTACAACTATACCGAGAAAAGTTCCCGAATCCTGGTGCTGAGATTGAAGAAAAAGCCGAAGAAATAGATATAGATTTTCTACTAAAAGATTTACCCAAAATGATTGATGGTATGACGGTAGGAACACAGCGCATTCGCAACATTAGTACTTCTCTCCGTACTTTTTCACGCGCTGATACTACCTCTAAAGTATTAGCTAATATCCATGAAGGTATTGATAGTACTTTGTTAATTTTACAGCATCGTTTGAAAGCCGATCATAACCGTCCAGCAATTCAAGTCATTAAGGAGTATGGAAATATTCCATTAGTGAAATGTTATTTAGGACAATTGAATCAGGTGTTTATGAATATTATTGCAAATGCAATTGATGCTTTGGAAGAAGCAAATATCGGCCGGAGTTTTATGGAAGTTCAAGAAAGCTATCCAAATATTATTACTATCTTGACTAAGATAGAAGAGAATAATAATTTGACAATTAGGATTCAAGATAACGCTAAAGGAATGTCAGAAGAAGTTAAAGCTTGTATCTTTGAAAATCTATTTACAACCAAATGTGTAGGAAAAGGTACAGGATTAGGATTATCTATTAGTCGCCAAATTATAATAGAAAATCATAATGGAAGTTTAATTTGTGAATCAGTCTTGGGGCAAGGAACAGGATTTATAATTTCTATTCCAGTTTTGGGATAATAATCTCTCATCATATAGATTAGCAAAGCTATAGCAACCGATACCCGAATTATTTGATAATTCGGGTATTTTATGTCACGAATAACTCATTACATCCTATTTTTAAATCCTGTTAAAGTAAAGGTTATTTTGCTGTTAAACAACTTGCAAGTGGTAACATCATTAGATCATTACTTAACCAAATCAACATGAAATTGGTCTAATCTAGTACTTAAAACTTTATGTGCTGTCTGATATCATAATGACTAATTGTATACATCAAATCTTGTACTATCTTTCTCATTTATGACTGATAGAAAAATAAACTCTAACTAAATATATAAGAAATTTAGCCTAGTTTTTATCAGCTAACCTATCAGCAATAAATTGAGTTTTTAGGAAGTTATAAGATGTGAAAATTGTAAAAATTAAGGTGGTTATACTGTGGAAAGAAGAAGAGAAGGTGGGCGAATAGTTCCAAAGGCCATCTCGTTTTTGCTCAATCAGATTACATTGATTGTCCTTGCAGTTATTCTTGTGCTGTTTATTGGAGGTAGGTTTGAATTAGCAAGTGCAACTCAACCTAACGCAGAATTAGAAATTCAAAAACTAACATCCTGTTACGCACTGGGAACTGATGCCATTGGTAGAGGAAATCTCCTTCAGGGAAAAGATATTTATCGGGATTGTTTTACTCAAGATGCAGTCCTGACTGCCATTTTTCCTGACGGGACAACTCAAACAAATTATGGGACAGATGCTTGGGCAGATTTTGTCTATTCAGTATTCCAAGGAAATGGTTATACAGCTACTCAACATTTGATGGGTACGCTCAACATTTCAATTGAGAATAATAAAGCAACGATGACCTCTTATCTCCATGCCACTCACAAGCGTTCGGAAACTAGCATTGATGTCGCCAATGGCACCTATGAAGATCAAGTTGTCAACATAAATGGGCGCTGGAAAATTCGTAAACGTACTCTCAAACTCATCGATTTCTTGAATCTCAGTTCACCAACAGTTGATTCTGCAAATGCTAATGCCCGAAGCAGTAATTCCTCAACTACGTTTGTAAGACCAAAATACTCTGGTTTCAATGAATAATTTTTCATAACGGTAAGGCAAAAATAAAAAGTAAAAAGTACTATCTACTTTTTACTTTTTATACTGTTTAATATATGAGTAAATAACTTCGCGTAGGCGTAGCCCGTCGTAGACATCGCTTTGAGGATTTACAATTAAGCATGGACTATTACCGCCACTTCCATTACTTATAATAACGACAGTAATACCAGATTTTGGACAGACTCCTAAACAACTGGTGCTAACTACCCGAAATTCACCCCATAATCCTTCAATTTTTAAACGAGATTTTAACCAATTCTCTAAGTCTTCGGAAGCTGTTGAGCCTGATCGCTCGTTTGCACATTGTGAACACACAAGCACTAAACCAGACTCCCATCGGGGAGAAACGCTCGGAATAGAAATAGAAGTGTCTAACGGGCGAGAATTTATTAAAGGCGATGTCTGCTGAGAATTAGATGCAAAACTTTTAAAAATACGTTGAAGCAATCTTTTAATACGCTTGATCAATTTTTTCATGGACGATCCTACCTATTTCTCTGATAGGATAGTATAAATTTACCGTTTAATCTGTTCTGGTAGATCGTTTAATAATCAGCGTTTCTGAGAAATTTGCTGCAAGTATGCAATTAGCTGTTCTCCGGCGGTGTCGATGTGTCGTTTTAGTAACCTGACAGCAGCTTTTGTATCTTGCTTTTGACAAGCATCTAAGAGTTGATAGTGTTCTTTTTGCGATCGCTCTTGGTAATCCATCTGCGCTAATTGTACGCGAACATAGCGATCGCAATTAACGTGTAAAGTTTTAATCATCCCCAACAATCTGGGACGTTCAGCAGTGGCGTATAGCGTCGCATGAAATTCCCAGTTAAGTTTTGCCAACATACCTGCATCAGTTGCTTGATCTGTCGCTTCTAGAATCACAGCAGCTTTTTCTATATCTGTTTCCTTGAACTTGGGTATTGCCAATTGCATCGCTTTCACTTCCAAAGCGCTGCGAATTTCACAAATTTCTTGCGCCTCTTGTGCTGTCAATACCGATACGATCGCACCACGATTTAAATGCAGTGTCACTAATCCTTCTGCTTCTAGCTGCTTGAGTGCTTCACGCACCGGAATGCGACTAACACCAAACTGAGTAGCAATTTCATCCTGTCTCAGAGATTGTCCTTCCTGAAAAATGCCCCGCAGAATCGCTTCCCGCAAAGCATCGGCAATTAAATATGGGGTACTGCGTTGTTGTTGCAGCACATTGGCTGCTAAGTCATTTAAGTTCATATTGGATATTGTATACAAAATTAGAAAGATTGTATACAATATCCAAAGTAAGTTTTTTAAACATCCCTTCAATACCACGGGAGACATTTATGAGCATCGCATCTCAACCAGACCGAGTTATCATCTTCGACACCACGCTACGGGATGGCGAACAGTCACCGGGCGCAACCCTCAATGTAGAAGAGAAATTAGCGATCGCTCATCAACTAGCTCTCCTTGGTGTCGATGTGATTGAAGCAGGTTTTGCCGTTGCTAGTCCGGGAGATTTTCAAGCTGTTAAAAGCATTGCTGAACAAGTCGGAGTACCTGGTGGGCCAATCATTTGCAGTTTAGCTAGAGCCATTCGCCAGGATATTCACGCCGCCGCCGAAGCTTTGAAAGGTGCGGCTCGTCCCAGAATCCACACAATGATTTCTACCTCTGATATTCATCTGAAATATCAATTGAAAAAGTCTCGTAGCGAAGTATTAGCGATCGCATCAGAAATGATTGCATACACCAAGTCGTTTGTAGACGATGTAGAATTTTCTCCGATGGATGCTAGCCGCACTGAACCAGAGTTTCTGTATCAAGTTTTGGAGGTGGCGATCGCAGCAGGTGCCACTACAATCAACATTCCTGATACCGTTGGTTACTGCACACCCAAGGAAATCGGAAATCTGATTCAGGGAATTCGAGAAAATGTTCCTAATATCGATGGAGTGATTCTTTCGATTCACACTCAAAATGATTTGGGTTTGGCGACAGCTAACGCTTTGGCAGCAATTGAATATGGTGTACGCCAGGTGGAGTGTACCATTAATGGCATTGGGGAACGAGCAGGTAATGCAGCTTTAGAAGAGATTGTGATGGCATTGCAGGTTCGCAAACCCTTTTTCAATCCTTACTTTGGTCGTCCGGTTGATGGCGATACACCGTTGACTAATATTAAGACTCAGGAGATTTATAAAACCTCGTCTTTGGTTTCCCAATTAACTGGGATGCTGATTCAACCTAATAAAGCGATCGTGGGAGCAAACGCTTTCGCCCATGAGTCTGGTATTCATCAAGATGGAATCATCAAACATCGCCAGACTTATGAAATTATGGAAGCTGCTGCGATCGGTTTGCCAGAAAATCGTATCGTTTTAGGCAAGCACTCTGGAAGAAATGCTTTCCGTACCAGGCTCAAAGAATTGGGTTTTGAATTGAGCGAATTGGATTTGAATAAAGCCTTCAATCGGTTCAAAGAAGTCGCTGATAAGAAAAAAGAAGTCTCAGATTGGGATTTAGAAGCGATCGTTCGAGATGAAACGCAGATTCAAGTAGAAAGTGGTTTCCAAATCGAACACGTTCAGGTAATTTGTGGTGACTGCACTTGCCCAACTGCAACTATTACAATTGTTACCCCCGATGGCAAAATCCTTACAGATGCGAGTGTCGGCACTGGCCCAGTGGATGCGGTGTATCAAGTAATTAATCGATTGGTGCAAATTCCCAATCAACTAATTGAGTTTTCTGTCCAATCTGTGACTGGAGGAATTGATGCACTAGGAACTGTCACTGTTCGCTTGAAGCATCAAGAGCGGATATTCTCTGGACAAGCATCTGATACTGATATCGTAGTAGCCGCAGCTTACGCTCATATCAACGCTCTAAATCGTCTTTATCGTTATTCGCAAACAGAGAAATCCCATTTTGAGTTTGACGAAGCTAAAAAGCCACCGCAGACAAAGCAGGTAAGCTGTTAAGCAAATAAGATTGCACATTGAGATCGCAGGGGAGCAGGGCAATACGGTTCGGATAAGCAGGGGAGGCAAGAGGGTATATATTCAGCCATTCTTTTCTCCCCTTTCCTGAATTAAACCCAAAACCTCCTACCAGATTCAATTCACCCCGGCGAACTCGCATTAAAATAGTAGAATGCTGTTAACTTCTACTCAACTACTGCGATTATCTCAAGGACAACTCAACTTACTAGAAACTTGTCCGCGTAAATTTCAACATACCTATCTAGAAAAACTCAATTCGCCCTCAAATCCAGAACAAGAAGAACGGCAAACTTTGGGTAGTCGTTTTCACTTGCTAATGCAGCAGCGAGAAATGGGTTTACCAATTGATAGTTTTTTGCAAGCAGATGCTAAACTCCAAAGCTGGATGCTAGGTTTTGCTGATGCAGCACCTGAAATTTTAACGGCTGCATCTGATAATCAAACTTTCCGTGAAAGTGAACACTACCGCACCCTGCAAGTTCAAGATTATTTGCTGACGGTTGTCTATGATTTATTGATTGCAGATAACCAACAAGCGCAAATTCTCGACTGGAAAACCTATCCTAAACCACCCAATAAACGCGAGTTAGAATCCAACTGGCAAACACGGCTTTATCTCTATGTATTGGCAGAAACTAGCGATTATTCGCCAGAAAATATTTCCATGACTTACTGGTTTGTCCAATCTGAGGGTAAGCCGCAAAATATTAAATTTAATTACAATACTGTTAAACACAGACAAATAGCAAAGAAACTTAATCAACTGTTAAATCAGTTAACTAATTTGCTAGAAAATTATCAAAATAACCAACAGTTTCCTCAAGTGGTAGAGGGTAGTAAAACTTGTGATTATTGTCAGTTTGCCAAACGGTGCGATCGCATACAAGTTCTTGAAGAAGCAGTGAAAGACTCATTGCCAAATTTTGACAGCATTCAAGAAGTCTCACTGTGATTTTATTGACAGGATTTTGTTACTAAAACAGATTTTTTATACCTATAGACTCTTGTGAAAATTTAAAAAGTAATATAAGGTACTTTTTTTTATCTAAAGCATTTGAAAGCATTTGCATTAAATTTATGTCAAATTTTGACGAAACTGAAGCTATTTATGTCCGTGAATTAGGAATTGATGACATTGCTCCCGTTTACCACTTGGGAGAAGGGTTATTTACCAGCGATTTATATCCTTATTTATACCGCACCTGGGACGAATGGGAGGTGATTGGACTTTACAACACCGATCCAGAATACTGTCTTGTGGCTGAAACAGAGGGAGAATTAGCCGGATTTATTTTGGGAACTATTATCACCAAAGCATCCTGGACTTATGGATACATTATATGGTTGGGAGTTAGCCCAAAATATCAGCGTCGGGGAGTAGCAGACAAGTTGGTGGATAAAGTTGTCGCCCGAATGATTGAAGATGGGGCGCGGTTTATGCTCGTAGATACCGATCCCACCAATACTTCAGCCTTAAAGTTTTTTAACCGCAAGGGTTTTGGTAATACTCGCCAGCATATTTTCTTGTCGATGAATTTAAGCAAGCATGAATATTATGGCAGATTGATTGATTACGAACACCAAAAAGCTGAAAGAGCAGGTTACAAAAGATCGCGTCCGGCAATTCGCGCCCGTAAAGCTGAGAGTGTCGCTAATGAAGTAATTCTTAATCCCCTAGTGAATGAATCTCAAACAACTGAGGATCAATCCCCCATTTAAACAATGCCAGAACAACAGCAGTGGACTATAACAGCAACCGAACAACCCCCGGAGTGGTTCATCCAAGCGGTGAAACAGCATACACCCCTATCAAGTGGAATATATGCAGCGCAATTGTTGTGGCAACGGGGAATTAAGGATCATCAACAATTAACAGCTTTTATTAACTATAAAGCTTATCAACCAGCGAGTCCCTTTGAGTTTGGGCAAGAAATGGACTTAGCGATCGCCCGGTTGCAACAAGCATATAAAGCTAAAGAAAAAATTGCCATCTGGGGAGACTTTGATGCTGATGGGATTACCGCTACATCTGTACTTTGGGATGGATTCGGACAATTTTTTAAACAAAATACTCAGTTAATTTTCTATATTCCCAATCGTTTAAAAGAATCTCACGGTCTCAATAATGAAGGTATTGAGAATTTAGCAAAACAAGGTTGTAAATTAATTGTGACTTGCGATACTGGCAGCACAAATATTGAGGAAATTATCTACGCTAAACAGCTAGGTATAGATGTAATAGTTACAGACCATCATACTTTACCAACTGAACGCCCACCTGTTTCAGCAATTATCAATCCCCGCTATTTATCAAGAGAACATCAGTTATTTAATCTTTCTGGGGTAGCGGTAGCTTATAAGTTAGTTGAAGCTTTATATCAAAGTCTGCCTAATGTTGCCAAACATCCGTTAGAAGATTTATTAGATTTAGTAGCAGTAGGATTAATTGCCGACTTAGTGCAGTTAAGTGGAGATTGTCGTTATTTGGCGCAGTTGGGAATTCAACGACTGCAAGAAGATTTTAAACAGCCACCAGCAGCGCGTCGTCGTCCGGGAGTGGGGCGATTATTAGAATTGTGCCAGAAAAGTGGCGATCGCCCCACAGATATTTCCTTTGGTTTGGGGCCAAGAATTAACGCGGTTAGCCGCATCCAAGGTGATGCCAGTTTTTGCGTTGAATTATTAACCAGTCGAGATGTCAAACGTTGTAACGAATTAGCCGAAGTTACAGAACTCGCAAACACCAGGCGCAAATCTTTGCAAAAAGATGTACAAGCGCAAGTAGCACAAAAACTTACTCAATTAGACTTATCCACCACCAGTGTGATCGTCCTAGAAGATGCCCAATGGCCTGCGGGTGTATTGGGTTTAGTTGCTGGACAAGTAGCACAAGAAACAGGTCGTCCGACTATTTTATTAAGTACAGAAGGAGCAGGGGAGCAGGGGAGCAGGGGAGCAGGGGGAGAAATTACTTCTTTATCTAACTCAGAACTCAGCACTCAGCACTCAGCACTCGTATTAGCTCGTGGTTCCGCCCGTTCGGTGAATTCTGTAGATTTATACCAACTGGTGAAAGACCAAGCACATTTGTTACATCGCTTTGGCGGACATCCCTTTGCAGCTGGGTTGAGTTTGTTAGTAGAGAATATTCCTTTATTTACAGCAGCGATTAATCAGCAGTTGCGGCAATCTTTAGGTAGTACAACCCTAACGCCAACCGTGCAAGCAGACTTGACGGTGACAGTTGCAGACTTGGGGAAAGAGTTATTTTTAGAACTAAAAGTGCTTGAACCTTGTGGAATGGGTAATCCTGTTCCGAAGCTGCTAATTCAAAACTGCTGGTTTGAAAATGCTTGGCATCGCAATCAGCAGGATTGGCAAGGGAAAAAGGTACAGTATATTAAAACTGAGTTTGATATTCGGGATGATTCCGGCAGAAGTGCTTTTCCTGGCTTATGGTGGGGACACTACAAAGATGAATTGCCCATAGGAAGGTGTGATTGCATAGCTGAATTAGACTACAACACCTTTAAAAAACGTTATGAAATCAGATTAATTGCCGTGCGTCCCAGTGTTAACTCAGCACTTAACACTCAACACTCACCACTAATCTTAGACTTACGGAATCAGGAATACTCACAGGCTACGGCTAACACAACTCAAGACTTAGCGTTGATTCTTGAAGATTGCCCCACGAGTTGGGATAATTTACGCCTATGGTTGCGGCGATGTTTAGCGATAAGCCGCTCCGCATCTACGCTTTCCAATCAACAACAATTAGCGATCGCTTGGTCTAAACCCAACCACCAACCACCTAATCAAATTTGGCTGACTCTTGTCGGAATTGCCAAATATCTCAGCCGCACAAATCAACCAGTTACGCGCGTCCAACTTTTAGAAAAAATCGGCATCAGCGATCAAACTTTACTTGTAGGAATTAAAGCCTTAAAACATTTAGGGTTCACAGTCAAACGACAAGACAATTTTTTACAAATTACCTGGCATTCGAGTGATAGGGCAGAAAACCTTGCTGATGAATCGGTGGCACGGTTTTTAGCTGCTGTCCGAGAAGAACAATTTCAGCAACAGTATTTTGCTGACGTGCCTTTATCTACTATTGTGGCGATCGCAAATTCCGACAATTATATGAGTACAAATATTTAAAAACAAAAGCCTGTATTCATTACTGAATCAGGCTTTTGAGGGTTTTTATTAAATTTACTCAGAACTTCAGTTTAATTACTGAACAGTGAATCCTTCAGGTCTGATCGCATCTTCCAAATCAACCCCCATCAGGTTAACTCCCTGGATGTTTGCATTTGTGAGATTTGTCTTTTCCAAGTCTGCGCCCTGTAGGTTAGCCATTTGCAGATTTGCTCCTAATAGGTTGGCTTTTTCTAAGTCTGCATCAAATAGGTTTGCTCCTAACAGGTTTGCTCCCAAAAGGTTTACCTTACCTAAATCTGCTCCTTGAAAGTTTGCCCCTTTTAAGTTTGTTTGCTGTAGGTTAGCCCTTTCTAAGTCTGCATTTTGTAAGTTAGCACCCTCCAAATTTGCTGCTTGCAGGTTTGCATCCTTAAGCATTGCTCCAGTTAGGTTACATCCGACACATTCATTAGTTTGTAATAAATGTCTAACATTTGTTGCTACAGATACAACTGGAGGTATAACTGGAGAAGTTACAGATTCCATTGGTGATGTAACCGGAGGTATGACTGGGGAAGTTACAGACTCCATTGGCGGTGTAACGGGAGATGTGATTGGAGCTAGTTCAGACTCAGTAGGTATGGATGTTGTTAATGTTTGAGCTTTAACTGCTTGCTGGTCAAGGAGCGAAAATCCTGCTACAAGTACCAGAAATACTGCTGTTACGAGCCACCGAGTTAGTTTTTTGGAATTTGGTTGATTCATGAGTTCCTTCTTATCATTATTCGTAGTAGTGGGTTTGCTTTTATAAGAGCCATCAATAATGTGCTTTATTCTCACTTTAGATAAATTGATTGATAACATCAAATATTATTTTGATTCAAGTTGATAAATTCAAGTGATTAAAAAATCGTTTTGGATGGGAAACGCTCAGGTGATTGTTTGGTTATGGAACCTATCTGTCTAGCCAGCACTTCTCTACGAGAGGCTGCGCTCAGGAACCATCCGTCGTAGACATCGCATCCTCAAGTAACAGGTTTTCAGGTCGGGTGTAATTCCTAATTAGAAAGCATTGCCAGACTAGGTAACAGTCGATATGATTCACTCTTAATTAAGATAGAGAGTCCTAGGTAAATTAAGACAAATGGGAAGACTTTTCGACCGAAGCGGGTTAAAACGGGGGTCATCAGAGGATTACGAGTCAGGTTGTAAGAGAGTAAACACCACGCCCCAACAGTGAAATAGCAAACACACAGAATTACACCCAAACTGGGAAGATTGCTACTAGCAAACAACGGTACATAGATCCCAATGTTGTTTCCTCCATTGGCAATGGTGACAGCCGAAACGCGGTAGGTTTGAGGATCGCGGATGGTTGCTAATAATGATTTATTCTGACGTTCAGATTTGACAGGAGAGGTTAACTCAACTGACACAGCTTGCACTGTCTCTCCTTCCTCTTCTCGACTGATGAAATTACTGATACCAATGGCGATGGGAAGCAAACCTAGTAATCCAATCCAGGTGCTAGGAATCACAAGACCACCGAAGAAACCAGGGAGACTAGCGCACACTAAGGTAGTAAATCCCAGAAATTCACCGATAATAATATGCTTAGGACGAAAGCTGCGATTGACTTTTCCAAAAAAAGCTGTCAAATATAAATTGTCGTCAAAGGTGGTGGCAAAAGCGACAGAGATTCCAATAAATAATGTACTAATTAGCCAACTCATAATTGTTGCTCACGATATTCAATGCTGTTTGTTCTAGTCTTTCTCTGCTCTTCGCGGTGAGGGCAGATAAGGAGATTTTGTGACTGTTTTACCTAACGACAACCGATTGAGGTTCGCTAGTCATCAGCCAGTTCCCCAATTTGATTAGAGGCGATTGCCTCTAATCAAATTGGTGATTTTTTCTCAGCAAGGTACCTTGGGAGCTCATGAAGTCAATATTATGGCTTGCAACCATATAAGAGCAAATACTCTTGTTTTTTAAAACGATAAATAAAGGTGATTGATAAACAGTCTGTTTTATAGGTGTTGCTTTAGTCTGGCTGGCAAGGTTTTTAACAAAACTAGTTTCCCCTAGACTGGCAGTTGGTTAAGCTTCATACTGAGTTAGTATCTGAGAAGTTTAAGAGCGTATTTTACCGCCATAGGCATCGCTCCTATTGAACAAGAGGCAAGGGAGCAGTTAGCTGGGGACTCAGACTCAGACTCATGTTCCCCCCTTCATTTCATGGCAGGATGAAGAAGCCATTTCCCCCCGCTCCCTGCTCCTTTCCCCCTGCTTTCTCTATCAAAGACAGACTAAAGTTTGAGATATTCTTGGCGGCTAGCGTTCAACATCGGTTAATATGACTAATTGCGCTCTGCCTTCAGGTTTAAAATTTACAGTAATTTTTTATGTTTAACTTGTAATTATGCTAACCAGTGTTGACCGTTTGTTATTTGTCCGGCGAGTCCCGATTTTTAAGGAATTGCGGGATGATTTTATTGTGCGGCTCACTTCAGTGATGAACGAACTGTCATTTCCAGCTAATTACACCATCTTTCGCCAAGGAGAAGAAGGGCGATCGCTTTATATTGTCGTGTCAGGCCGGGTTAAGGTTCACATCGGCAATAAAATGCTTGCAGAGGTGGAACAGGGAAAATATTTTGGTGAGATGGCAGTATTTGATACTCAACCTCGTTCTGCCACTGCAACAACTTTGGAACCTTGCGAATTTTTGGAACTGACGCAAGAGCAATTGTATGATGCGATCGAAGAAACTCCTGAAATTGCAGTGAATATCATTCGTGAGTTATCCCGTCTGATTCGCAAGTTAAATGACGATATGAATTTATCGAACTCGCGTTAATTCATAGCGATCGCGGGATGATTTTAAAATTCTTGTGGGATTGGCATATTGCCCGTACCTGCTTTTTTGGGCGGACAATATACCATCAGACAAAAGTCATCTTTTGATTGTGCAACACTAAAATATTTAACCTAAAGGCTCTCTGAGATTTCGCAACAACCCTCCAATAGCAGTAAATTCGGGAGTGTTATTTAGAGCTTTTAGGGAATTTGTATCAGCTTTGTCAACAATGGTATTGTAGGTATTAATTGCCTGATTAAGCTTCGTTACATTCACCCCCGTTTGGTCTGTCACCAAGCCATTGAGGTTGAGAATTAAATCAGTTGTCAACGCAGGATCAGCCCCGGCTAATACTATAGAAATAACGCTTTTGGCAGCACCAGCATCAACTCCTACTCCCAACACAGTTGCTAAAACAACGGCTGCATTGTTTGCCTTCTCCCGTGGCCCAACAATTTTAAAACTAAGATTTTCTCCATTTGTTTTCTTGATGGTAACAACCCTTGTTATAGTTTCTTCAGATAAACTATTAGGGGTTTGTGCTTGACTTGGAAAATTCCCCACTCCTAAAAGTAGGGGACTAAGACTCAGGGAAATTAGTAAAGACTTGAACTGGCTCATAATCATCTTTATGGATTAGATATAACTATTGTGTTACCACCAATTTGCAAAGAAACAGAGCCATTGGCAGGCAGTGCAGAAATGGCGGTACCTACAGACACAATGGCAGCTGCTAGAGTCGGAGAACTTTGTCCCGCACCAGCACCTGTTTGAAGCGATATGCCACCAGCAACTGGCGCTTCAGTGCTACTCACCGTTAGAGTAGCCCCCGATGCAACCAACGATACAACTAGTTGTGTCGAACCGCCAGATTGTAACGCCACCACAGCACTTTGTGCAGCCGCATTCACAGCCGCTTGAACCGCAGGCGAAACGGTAATTGTAGATGTCCCACCAGCACTAGTTGTGACTGTAACGTTACCTGATGTTGTTGAACCACCGGTTTGAATAGTGACGGGGACTGAAAAAACGCTAATACTACCAGCACCTCCATTATTACCACTGACTGAACCAGCTGTTCCTTTACTGGGACTATCTTGGCTAAGTTGGGCTTGGCTTGGTAACTGCCAAGTACTCAACAGCAGAGGACTCAAACTAAAAGCAAGGATTAAAGACTTGATTTTGATCATGGTGATTCTCTAGGGATAAGGTATTTATTTAGGCAGGAAATTGAAACCATAGCTGATGCTGATAATGACAGCAGTACCACCAGGTGTCCTATCCGTGAGGTCTGAACCTTGAAGTACAACTGTAAGAGGAATAGTTGGAACCGGAACGAAAGAAACTCCAGCGTTTAGACCTACTCCACTCCAAGATGCACCAACACCAACTTGAGGATGAACTTGCAAACCGAATCCTCCAAATACCCCAACACTGTCATTTCCTGAGCGGAAGTTACCGCCTCCCACTCCCACTGTGAGCGCCAATGGCATTTTATTATTAGAGTTATTCGGTTGTAACACGGAGACATTTGTGACTGCACCATAGACAGTAGAATCAGCTATTGCTTCATTGCCATACTGAGCAAAAGTATTCCAGCCAACTGCACCTGCAATTTGATTTTTACTACCAGCATAGAGAATACGGTGGGCTTTGAGATCGAAAGTTCCATTAGCACCAAAGTTTTTGATACTACCGTTGTTAAAGGAGACTTCTAAACCAATTAATTTCTGGCTATCTCCCAAACCAAAACCTGTACTTGTACTGCCATCGAAACCTGCATCGCCATTTGCTTCCTTGCGAGTTGCTCCCGATGCGGCTAAGAAAAAGTCTCCCCAATTAGCGCCGAAAGCACTGGGAATCCCAAAGCTGAGGCTAGGAGGATAGGTTTGTTTAGCACCGGTGCCTCCCAGCAAAGGCTTAATTTTTAGCCTTTGACGTACTTCACTATCGTTTAGTTCAGTTTCAGAGCCAGTAGAGGGAGTTTGAGCTTGGGATAGAATCTGGCGATCGCCTTGGTTAGGTTTTATCAGCTGTTGTGCTGGACTAATATTTGAAGAGTTTACTTGAGGGGAAAAAATCGCTTTTTGGGTTTGAGTGTTGGCTGATTCAGTTAAAGATACATTTTGTTGTTTTTTAAAAAAAATGTTAGTTTTTAAAGAAGCAACGTGTTGTTTTTCGTTGAAGATTTTAGGTTTGACGTTAGCACTAAAACCATCACTAAAACTTACAGTTTCTAATTCAGCAACAGGATTATTTTTTTGAGATGCCAGCAATCTTTGTCTTAAGCTAATATTTGGTTGTGTATTAAGTCTAGATAGTCTCAATTGAGTCTCTGAATTTTCAGAAATAACGCTATCCGCAGCAACTGCCGGTTGGATAGAAATATTTGTCAAAATTACCAGAAAAGTTAACAGGATTTTTCCTGAGTTCCAGCAAATAGAGCTAATACTACCTATTTCATAAGGATCACTACTATTAATATTTTTTTGTATTTCATTCATTTTAATGATAGTTCCTGTTGTAAAATTATTTATCTAAACACGAGATTAATCTATACATAAAATTATTATTTGGCAACAGTAATTTTACTTAAAATTAATTAACGGGACTTAGACAAAATAGAAAATAAAAAAGGTTCTAATCCCTAGCTATCTAATTGGAATTGGTATTTAACGGTATCTGGAAAACCTCACTTCTATTTCTCTCCTAAAAGGAAAGAGACTTTAAATTTTCCCCTTCCCTACAAGGGAAGGAGCTAAGTCTGTATTTCACGCAATT
Organism: Nostoc sp.; assembly: GCF_036917775.1. Lineage (GTDB taxonomy): Bacteria > Cyanobacteriota > Cyanobacteriia > Cyanobacteriales > Nostocaceae > Nostoc. Next base: position 24,094 of record NZ_JBALEQ010000058.1, on the reverse strand, counting down.
GAGAACCGCTATATTATGCGTAAGTTCTACATTCTTTAAGAAACTGTTGGGGAATTTCTACACTTCTTCCCCAATGCAGATGAACATAAGAAGCATGAATATTTGCAGGAAAACCCCATCCCTCGCATCCCATATTTTCATCACAATCGTAGCGAGAAGTTTCAAATAGGGGCTTTGTGGGAGTTAAGGTTAAATGGGAACGATGAAATTCATGTCCGTGAACAGTTGTACCTGCCTTCACTAACAGATTATCTTGCAAAGCTACTGCACGACGATAGCCCAGAGTTAAACGCGCACCCATGACAGCAGATGTCGGTAAAACTCCCGTCATCGCCCAAGATTTACCCTCAAAATCGATAATTTGCTCACATAAATACATTAATCCTCCGCATTCAGCGATCGCAGGCATTCCTTCCAGAATTGCTGTTTTCACTCCATCACGAACGCTGGTATTTTCTGTTAGTTGCTGGGCAAAAACTTCTGGGAAACCTCCGCCAAAATACATTCCCTGGACATCTTTTGGTATTGCAGCATCTTCTAACGGACTCCAAAAAACCAGTTCTGCACCAAGTTGTTGCAGCAAATCGAGATTGTCTTGGTAATAAAAATTAAAAGCGCGATCGCGTGCGACTGCAATTCTGATCAAGGAGGAAGAATGAGGCAGATTAGGGGGAGGAGGGAGAGGTTGTGATTTTAACAGGGGTAATAAGTTTTGCCAATCGAAGCAAGTATCTCCTAAATCAGCGAGGCGATCAATTAAAGCGTTGAGTTCGGGAAGTTCTGCTGTGGGTACTAAACCCAAATGGCGATCGGGAATTGTGATGTTATCTTGACGGTGCAGCACGCCGAGAATAGGTAATTGTAAGGGTTTTAGGGCATCTTTGAGGAGAGAGAGGTGGCGATCGCTTCCCACGCGGTTTAATACTACCCCAGCTATTTTAATTCGGGGGTCAATAGATTGGTAGCCGTGAGCGATCGCAGCGACAGAACCAGACAAGCGACTGCAATCAATCACCAACACCACAGGTAAATCTAAAAGTCGGGCGATGTGTGCCGTACTTGCAAAATCAGTAATTTGTCCTTTGTCATTTGCAGAAGACAAAGGACTAATGACCAATGACGAAATTCCATCAAATAATCCCATTACCCCTTCTACTAGGGCATATTCAGTTAGTTGACTATGACGGGCAAAACATTGCTGAACGTAGGTTTCTGAAGTCAACACTGGGTCTAAGTTGCGACAAGGACGACCAGTTACGTGTTGATGAAACATCGGATCGATGTAATCTGGGCCTACCTTGAAAGATTGCACCAAGCGATCGCGACGACGTAAAGATGCTAAAAGGGTAAGCGTGACTGTTGTCTTGCCCACCCCACTACGTTCTCCAGCAATGATTATAGACATGGATAATTGTTGATTAGGCAGTTAATTGCTGAGGTTTGACACGACATAAGGCGAGTTAATTGCTGAAGCTTGCTTAGAACTAACCAGTGCTTGGTAGATAAAAGCTGCTACCTGGGCGCGAGTTGCGGTTACGGTTGGATTCAGGGACTTTACATTAGGATAGTTCACCACAATTTGCTTTTCAGTTGCAGCTGCGATCGGGCTACGAGCGTAGCTAGCGATATTAGAGGCATCGTTGAAATATTTCAGAGTGTTTTCGGTATTCACATCAGAAGTATATCCCAGACCGTTGGCGAGGGAAACCAAAACCTGCTGGCGAGGAATAGCCTGGTTAGGTTGAAAACGATTACTGGGATATCCAGATAAAAAACCAATGGTATAGGCTTGCCTAATTGCACTGTATGCCCAATAGTTGCTAGGCACGTCAGCAAAATTTATCGCCTGCCTCTGCTGTGATTTAGGGAAAGCTTTGTTGACCATAGCAGCAAATTGAGCGCGTGTTACCGGTTCTTCAGGGCGGAACCTACCATCAGGAAATCCAGCAATTACACCTCGCTGTGACAATTGTTGAATAAATTGTGCTGCCCAATAGTTAGATGAAACATCAGAAAAAGCAATTTGAGCTAAAGATAGCGGGGAGCATCCCGCTTGGATCGATTTCCCTTGTAAACTATAAGTTACTGACTCACAAACAAAACCTGCGGAGTTAGACTCTACATAAATCCGTGTTGGTGGATTTTGTTTATCTAGCCGCGATTTCCAATCGTTAGATATTTTTTCGAGAGTGGGATACTTTTTTAAAATCTGTGAGTCTGCAACAATATCGTGAGTTCCCTTAACACTTATTTTAGAAGCATTAAGATATATGTTGTAATCATAAACAACGTTTTTATTTTTATTGTTACTATTAATATCTTTGCCAGGGTAAGCATAGAGAATATTGTTTAAAATCCTAACATCAGATGATACATTAGCAAATATTTGCCCATCTTGAATTTCAGGACTTTGATTATTTAAAACAGCAGTGTTATTTACAATATCAATATGATCGCTTAAGAATGTATGAATACCTGAGCCACCATTATTAAATGTCAGATTGTTTTTAACTAATGTGCGTCCTTGATATGCGCCCAATTTCGAATTATTCTGATCGTTTCTTGTAGTATCAATAATAATACCATTGCCATCTGTGATCTTTCCAACTGCAATCCAAGGGATATACATACGATTGTTGTAAGCCTTGTTGTTGGTAACAAACATCTTATATCCCTGGTTTTTGTCAGAATTCCAATTATTCAACATTGAAATACCACTAGAACCATAAACACCGTACCAGGCATTATTGAAAACTACGTTATTATCTATTGTCACATAATCTGATTGCATCGCTGAAATACCTGCTCCTCCACAGTCATGCACTTTATTGTTCATAATGCGGATGTGATGAACATGACCACTGGTTCGTCCATCAACGTTGATGCAGTTTCCACTCGTGAGTGGGTTTTGTCTGTTATTCTTCTCACTCATCGCATAATCAAGAGTTATATTGGCATTATTCCCTATAACCTCCAGCCCGTTGATCTCAATATATGAAGCTCCACTTGAAATCAGAATACCGTTCCATGTATTGTGCTGAATTTTTGGGAAATGTCCAGGATATGCTTTATACCTAATCCACGCATTTGCAGTTCCAGAACGTTTAATACTTACTACACTCAAAGCTTTGTCTACATTTTTGTAGACTCCATTCATAATCAATACTGTATCACCAGGGTTGGTAAGGTCTGCTGCTTTCTGAATTGTTCTAAATGCGGATGAAGTAGAAAGTCCGCTACTTTTGTCGTTTCCATTACCACTAACATAGTATGTTTTCGGTGTTGAATTTGTGCTAGTTAGCTTGTTGCTGGATAGGCTAATTTCGTTGTTAGTGGATATCTGAGGGGCATTTTCAACTAAAGGTACTTTTATCTTTTCTCCCTGAGTCAAAAGAATTAACACCACGGGAATTGCAAGAGATGTGCTTAAAATGAAACCTTTCCTTACCATAATAAAATGCTCTTTTATACACTACTTGACAAAAAGTATCAGGATATTAGGTAATTTTGAATACTCTTTTAGATAGAGAATAAAATAGAGCCGACTTTCCTAGCTCTCTCCATAGCACACTTCAATATCGATGGTGATAAAGACGATATAGATGTATGATAGTTGCTGTTAAATAGAATTTTTTAGGTCTAAAAATAAAGGCGATCGCACACTATAGTTAAAGTGGCGATCGCCTATTAGGGGTAATTAAAGTCACGACTTGAATAGAGTTAAATCTAGTAGCGCGAGCGTGGTACTAAATTCAAATTAGAATCCAGTGTGAGCCTTAAATCTTGTGCGGGTCTGATGACAAACGCATTTATTTCTTTTTTCCGCAACAGAACACTTGCACCCGCACCCGCAGCCGCACCAATAACAGGTTTTAAATCATCAATTCTGTTGTTACCAGTAATTAGTGAACCTAAAAGACCAGCACCTCCACCAATAGCTGCGTCAGTTAAAACCTGACCAGTGCTAGGGCCCTGTGAAACTTTTTGAGTTGTGGTAAATGTTCGAGAAGTTGCATTAATCGACTGACGCTGACCATTAGAAAATTCTAATTCTTGAGCGACAAACCGCACGCCTTTTCCTTGGTTGTCATCTGTATTTCTTGTATCTCTTGAATAACTATCTAAGTCAACAGATTCTAGCCGTCCATTTACTTTAGTTCCAGCAGGAATTAAGACATTTCTATTTCTGTCGATAATGTCATTGGCTATTCTCAAGGTTATAGATTTACTTTCCCCAGGAGCAATAGTAATAGTCTCTTTTTCGTAGGTGACAGGAAAATTAACCCCAGAAGGAATGGTAACGTTTCCATATTGACTATTATTTCTGTTTTGCCCAATTCTATATTGTGCATTGGCAGGAGCCAAGCTTAATAGAGGGCTAGCGACGCTTGCGGTAACGGCTATTGCCATTAGTGCAGCAGTTCTAGATTTCCATTGATGTGAGCGAGCCATAAGAGGGTTTTCCTTTGTGTATGTGATGTATGTAATGACGGTGATTTACTGAGTTTGTTTCTGACTGTTTTTGAACCTGTCTATAAGCGTATTCCGAAGATAAAAGTACTTATTATGGGAGTCTGTGCGATCGCAACTCAGAATTAGTATCCTGCTAATGTACGTTACTCAAATCAGAGGCAAGACATATATACGACGGAAACGAGTATCATTTTGTTCCTAAACTTTGTTTTATTACTTATGTCCACATATCTAAGCCCTTAAATAGAGGCGATGGGCTAACTGTGAACTCTTACTTCTATTTTAAATTGATTTGCTAGAAATTGGGAAATATTTTCGTTTTCTTAACGAATGATTTACCTATGGTACTGATAGTCACAGAACCATATAAACGAAACCCCCATTGACGGGTTTTAATCTTTTATTATCCACAAAAGTTATGAAATAGAGTTACCAGAAAAAGTGAGAGCATTTTCTTAACCAGAAAACCTTAATTGATGCTCTGAGTAATTACCAATTTACTTTGCAATACCTTATAACTTTGACAAAATCTCTGGTAACAACTGACTAGGAACTTTAGATAAAGCTAGAGTTTGTCCTTGTATCCCTAATTCATTATGAAAAGCACGAATAGTTTTCACCACATAAGTGAAGGTTGTTTGATAAGCCTCTGATTGTTTGCTCAATCCGTTTAAGGCTTGCAAATGGTAGTCTAAAGCTACTTCTAGGTGTTGAGAATGTGTTGCTTTGTCACCATTAAACGACTTATCTATTACTAGCTGATAATGCGCTAGTGCCAGGTTATTATAAGAGGCAAGTAAATCAAAGCTTAAAGGAGTACCGCTAAGTGAGCGAGCCAAAGCTATAGCCTCTTCATAAGCGCTGATACATAGTTGCAAATACTTTTGCCGTGCCTCTTTAGTTGTCTGAGAAAGGTTTGCTAAGTGCCAGTAGGCAGTACCTAGATTATTTTGTGTAGCGGCGCAGGCGCTGGGAACATTAGCTGGAGTGCGATACTTAAGAGCTTTGCTATAGACATTAATAGCTAGCTGGAGATTTTGGGCAGGTTGCTCGTATTGTGCCAGATTCCAACAGGCTGTGCCGATGTTGTTTTGAATCATCCCATACTTGAGCGGTTCCTCTTCGGGGTTGTAGTATGCGAGTGCTTCGTTGTAAGCTGCGATCGCTTTCTTTAAATGCACAATCGGTTGGTTGTATTGCCCTAGATGCCAGTAAGCAGTACCCAAATTATTCTGGCAAGCTGCATACTTTAATGAATCCATATCGGCTGTACGGTAGCTGAGTGCTTCGTTGTAAGCTAATATTGCCTGCTGCCAATTTTCAGATGGATGAGAAAAACGAGCTAAATCACCATAAGCCGTCCCCAAATTATTTTGCACACGAGCGTAAGTTTCTCGATGCGTCTGCGGTGAAATCATCTTTAACGCCAACTGATAAAATTCTATTGCCTGCTCTATATAAGTTTGTCCCTCCTCAGAATTGGGTGGTGTACGGTATAGCATCCAGTAGAGTGTACCCAAATCATTCAAGATATCTGGAAGTTGTGGTGAGCTTTCGTCATAGCTAATAGCCTCCTGATAGGCAATAATTGCTACCATCAGGTTTTCTAGGGTTGACTCTCCTTGCTCAATACGAAGGCGGTATAAAGTGCCTAAGCGATGATAAGCTTCTGCCAGTACATCCCCTGAAGCTTGCTTTTGATGTAATTCTTCAATCTCCAACAAAATCTGCTGCGGTTGTAAATAATTTTCAGTATTTTTATTACTACTTGCGTTAATTGTTGCGATTACTAGCTCTGTTAACTCGCTACTTACATAAGATAAAGACAACAGTGATTGATTATTTTTACCACTACCAGACCTATTAGTAAATTCCTGGGTTTTGTGTACGCCATTCCCTTGTATCTCTGCTGGGAAACCGGAATTATTCTCAAACTTTAACTCAGAAGTTGTGGTTTTGAGTTCTGCTTGATTAACTGATTTATCTAAAACCGACTGCTCAATATTCCCTAAATCCAAGTTTCTGGAAGGTGAAAAACGTTCTGGATAGCCTGCATTTTGAGTTGCGGGTGTGGGTTCTCCAGCAAATACAAATACACCAGTCCGACAACGCCAAAACTGTGGTGCTGATTGCTTGATGGCAGATAACCAAGGACGCGGTATCCACAACAGTAAGTTAGATTCTAGGAATCGACTGGATTCTTGTGTAGAAAAATATTGCTCACTTAAGCGGAGATGGTGTAAAAATAAACGCTGTGTTGCTACTGTTTCCTTGGTGAGATGTTCCACGCCGACAATCTGAAATGCTGGTACTGGAAAAGGTCTTCCAGGGGTATCTTTTGATGCTCCAACAATTGGTGGTGGATAATTAGCTAACCATTGATTTATCTGAACTATGGGATTGGGTTCGTTTAAATTTAAACGCAATGTGACTAATCGCGGATAAGCTGGAGTGCTATTTTCTTGGGCATTTGATGACTGATATAGCACTTGTCCAACAGGATAAGCCAATGTAGAATGCAAGCGGGCAGCTACTTGATTTCTTAAGTGTAAATCATCACACACTGCTAAAAAAAGTTGTCGTCGTAAGCCAAGGCTTAGGGCAAGTTTCAGGCGGTGGTATACTTGCCGATTCAAAGTAGAATTATTGTTGTATGCAGTATCATTCACGCTCATAGCGGCTAAAAAGCCAAAACATAGTACATATCAACGTTTTGGGTATATCTAAATGGGCTAAATAAAGTCATACAGCAGTTTTCTTTTGTATGAAGTACAAAGCTACGGATTTGGAGGCTGGAGTTAGGAAGCAGAAATTTTTGATATGTGATTTTAGTCCTACATTTTATAGCTCACTTATTTGCAAACTGCTGTAATAAAAATTATTTTTAAGTAGATGTTGTGCTGCTCAGAATAATTCAGCCCTCAAGTCTAACAGTCATAAAAAGTATAATTATATACTTTAATGGCTAGTTCAATTTTAACAAAAAATAAAAAAGCAGGCCCCTCTTAAAATCGGAACCTGAAAAACGATAAAGAAGATTAAGTTTTCTGAAAATATTTTATGATTAACTGCTCTTAGAAACGAAGAAGGCGACTAGAATTAAGCCGACAACCAAAGCTGTAGCGGCGATTCCTAGTATGAGATAAGTTCGTTTTTGCCCTTGTGTTGGAGGTTCTGCTTGATAAATCTTTGGTTCCCGGGCAAAATTATTCAGAAGGCCACCTTCTTCATTGGTATAGGGCATGAATTAATTCCTTTATCTTGATAGTTCATTTAATGTTACATAAATGCTAAATCCGCTCTGAAACTGCTAGACAAATCGTTACATTATTGGGAATTGGGAAGAGGACTTGGGGACAAGGAGAATTGGGGACAAGGGGAAAGACTTGTTTCAAGTTCTCACCTCTTGTCCCCTTGTCTCACATTCCCCATTCCCCATTCCCTAATTAGTAATCGTCCCGGTGAGAGGTGAACTAGGACTAGCATAATCTTTGATCGGCATCCTACCAGCAAGGTATGCTAGGCGACCGGCGACTGTTGCTAAATTCATGGCACGAGCCATTGCTGCTGGGTTTGGAGAAAGAGCGATCGCACTATTAATCAATAAAGCATCTGCTCCCAATTCCATTGCTTGAGCAGCTTCTGAGGGTGAACCGATACCAGCATCTACCACCACCGGCACATTCGCATTTTCGATGATAATTTGGATGTTGGCAGTTGTTTTTAGCCCTTGTCCAGAACCAATCGGCGATGCCAAAGGCATTACTGTCGCACAGCCTACTTCTTCTAAACGCTTGGCTAACATGGGGTCAGCGTTAATATAGGGCAATACTGCAAAACCTTCTTTAACTAGTTGTTCTGCGGCTTGCAGCGTCCCAATTGGGTCTGGGAGTAAATACTTAAAGTCAGGTATCACTTCTAACTTGACAAAATTATTATCTTCCTGCCCTAACAATTTCGCCATTTCTCGCCCCAAACGCGCCACCCTAATCGCTTCTTCAGCAGTTTGGCAACCTGCGGTATTGGGCAACATCCAAATTTTTGTCCAATCCAAAGCTTCGGCTAAACCTTCATGTCCGGGGGCCTTGGTTTGTACCCGTCGTACAGCCACGGTGACAATCTGGCAATCACTGGCAGCAACGCTTTGCTGCATTTCTTCTATGCTGCGATACTTACCAGTTCCCGTCATTAAGCGGGATTGAAAGGTTTTGCCAGCAATAATTAGCGGCGAATTTGTAGAGACGCGATTCATCGCGTCTGGGGTATGGTGTCCGTTGGAGAAGTTGGCAGAGTGAGTCAGCATTGCGGTTGAGGTAGATGGCTGGGATTGGAAGCGCGAATAGTGAAAATCAGCAAGTAGAGGATCGGGCTTTTGTTCTAATATTAAATCGGCAATCAATACGGCTGTTATGGGTGTAAGTAGAATCCCGTTACGGTAATGACCTGTAGCAAGAGTTAAATTTTCACAGTGGCTAGTGCCAAGGATGGGTAATTCATCGGGGGTGGCTGGGCGAAATCCCCACCAGAATTCTTGGATGGGATAATCCTTTAATTGAGGATACAGCCGGATGGCAGCTTGTAATAATTTTTGAATGCCGTCTGGGGTATTGTTGGGGGTGAAACCAACGTCTTCGCTTGTTGCTCCAATGATCAGGCGATCGCGTCTTGGTACGATGTAAGTATTATCCCCAAACAAAATCCGCTTTAAGGGCACTTCCGGCGCAAATTCTGGTATTCGTACACTCAGCATTTGTCCTTTTCTGGGTAGCACGGGTAGCAGCAACAACTCATTTGACCAAGCACCTGAAGCTAAAACATAGTGGGCGGCGCGAATTATCCCAACATTGGTTTGCACGCCAACTACTTGTCCTTGCTGCTGTAAAAATGCTTCTACTGTAATACCGTCTTTGAGTTCAACACCAACACACTCAGCCGCCGTCCGCAATACTTGAGCTAAAGCCTTATTATCAACTTGTGCATCTTCAGGATACCACCAGCCACCAACTACCTCTGCTCCTAATCCTGGCTGATATTGATGAATTGCCTCTTTATTGAACCAGTAAGCAGGGGATGAGGAAGAAAGACTTTCCCCCCTGCCCCCCTGCCCCCCTGCCTCTTCAAAGACGGGTGCGAGAATACCACAGGCACGGTAGCCAGTATTTAAACCAGTTAGTTCTTCTAGTTTAGTTGTCCAGTCGGGATATAAAGCACGCGATCGCCAACACAATGAACGCATTGCCTCATTAGTGATGTTTTCCGCGTCTGGTGCTAACATCCCGGCGGCGGCGTGGGTAGCGGCAGCTTGAAAGTCACGACAAAGCACGGTGACGTTTGTCCCGCGCATTTTTAGTTCAATAGCGATCGCTAAACCAATAACGCCGCCACCAATAATTACGATCTCACTAGTCATTAGTCATTTGTCATTAGTCATTTGTCATTAGTCATTAGTACATAACTAATTAACTCATAACTTATAACCTATAACTCGTAACTAAAGACGGATATATCGTTACCACAAGGCGCGAATTGGTTCGTTGCCTTGATTGACATCAGTGGATGGCGTGTTTTCGGAACTATCTGTACTGCCGTCTGTTGTACTGTCAGCAGGTGATGTTGAGTCATCAGAAGGATTCTGAGCAACGCTACTTCTGTTGTCAGGTCTTGGGGCTACAATACTGCGTCTGTTTTCGTTTGTTTCGGTTGTTTCGTTTCCTTCTGTTGCAGTTTCTTCATTTTTGCTGCCAGCACTGCTATTAACATTGATATTAGCTGGCAGAACTTTTGCTGCTTTACCACTGGGAGCGTTAGCGCTTTGCACGCCCATAGGAAAATTAATGCCTAGTAATGTACCAAGCAGAATGGCCAAACCTCCAGCCATTAAAATTAGGGGTGTCCATCTACCCATCTTGTCTTACTCCTTGTTAACCTTTTGGTGTCCACACTATTCGAGAACCTTGTCCCCAAAATCCATCAAACTTTGTCACTTTCACATCGCCTAAAACTTTAGTTTGGCAGGCTAAACGCAAGTCTGTTGTAGGAGAATGGGGAGGAAGCGAACGCCGGGCTTGATCGCGCCAATTCGCTGCTGATACTTCGCCCTCTACCTTAACCGCACAAGTTCCGCAACTGCCAATGCCCCGACAGTTTATTACCTTAGCACCGTCATTGTAGAGGTTAATACCATTTTGCAGCAAAATTGTTCGGAGATTGCTTCCACTTATGCACTCAATTGTTTTACCTTCAGCTAGTACTTTAGGCATTTTTAAACTGTCAAACAGGCTTTTTGTTGTATATTGACACATTGCCTCGAAAGTTGTCTCGTCGGTCCCAGTTTTATGACCACAAATTCCTCACCTCAACTTTGGCTCTATGACACTACATTACGGGATGGCACTCAGCGCGAGGGGCTATCTGTATCGATAGAAGATAAGTTACGCATTGCCAAGAGACTCGATCAACTGGGAGTTCCCTTCATTGAAGGCGGTTGGCCTGGTGCTAATCCTAAGGATGTACAATTTTTCTGGCAACTCCAAGAAGATCCGCTAAAACTTGCTGAAATTGTGGCTTTTTGTTCGACTCGACGGCCCAACTCCACTGCCGCAACCGAACCGATGCTACAGGATATTTTGGCTGCGGGAACTCGCTGGGTAACGATTTTTGGTAAGTCTTGGGATTTACACGTTACAACTAGCCTCAAAACGACATTAGAAGAAAATTTGGCGATGATTCGTGACACCATTGAGTACCTCCGTTCTCAAGGTCGTCGCATTATCTACGATGCCGAACATTGGTTTGATGGTTACAAGCACAATCCAGATTATGCTTTACAAACATTAGAGGCTGCGATCGCATCTGGCGCTGAATGGCTAGTCCTCTGTGATACCAATGGCGGCACTTTACCTCATGAAATTGGCCAAATTGTTCAAGATGTCAGTAGTCATTTGTCATTTGTCATTAGTCAAGAACCAATGACGAAGGACAACGGACAAAGGACAATCCCTCAAATTGGAATTCATACTCATAACGATTCCGAAATGGCGGTTGCTAACGCAATAGCTGCCGTGATGGCAGGGGCAAAGATGGTGCAAGGGACAATTAATGGTTACGGTGAACGTTGCGGCAATGCTAACCTCTGTTCTTTAATTCCCAATTTACAACTGAAGCTGGGTTACAGTTGTATCACAGAAGACCAGCTAACACAACTTACAGAAGCTAGTCGTTTTGTTAGTGAAGTGGTCAACCTCGCGCCAGATGAACACGCTCCCTTTGTGGGACTTTCGGCTTTTGCCCACAAGGGTGGTATTCATGTATCAGCAGTAGAACGTAATCCTCTAACTTACGAACATATTCAGCCGGAACAAGTCGGGAATCATCGCCGCATTGTGATTTCTGAACAGTCTGGACTCAGCAATGTTCTAGCTAAAGCCCGTAGTTTTGGGATTGACCTCGATCAGCTAAAGGCAGAAGCCAAGCAAATTCTCCAACGTCTTAAAGATTTGGAGAGTGAAGGATTTCAATTTGAAGCAGCAGAGGCCAGTTTTGCGCTACTGATGCACGAAGCTTTGGGAGGTCGCCAGAAGTTTTTTGAAGTCAAAGGTTTTCAAGTCCACTGTGACTTGATTGAGGGGAAAGAAACTAGTAACGCCCTAGCTACAGTCAAAATCGCTGTTGATGGCAAAAATATTCTGGAGGCGGCAGAAGGTAACGGCCCCGTTGCAGCTTTGGATGCAGCTTTACGCAAGGCTTTGGTGAACTTTTATCCCCAAATAGCAACCTTTGATTTGACAGATTACAAAGTGCGGATTCTCAACGGACATACGGGCACTGCGGCAAAAACCCGTGTGTTGGTAGAATCAGGCAATGGTCGTCAACGCTGGACGACGGTAGGGGTTTCCACCAATATTTTGGAGGCTTCCTATCAAGCGGTGGTGGAGGGTTTGGAATATGGTTTGTTATTACATTCCCAAACAGAAGCGGCGGTGAAAGCTTCTAGTTGACAAAAGGGATGTTTAGTGTAGGGAAAGTTTACGTTTTTCGATAATTGGGGGAAGCGATCGCACCTTGGCGATCGCTTCCTGTAAGGCAATACAGTTCAAATAAGACCAAAACACTTGTAGAGACGGCGATTTATCGCGTCTCGAAAACCCAAAATTTTGCCAGTTGCCCTTAACCTAAGGGTATTGTCCTCTAAGCCAACACCAAACCTTGAAGAATTGAATTAAGGAAATACACCAAGTGCAACAGGTTTTCTGGGTAGGAATCGGTTGTAAGCGGGGAACCTCACGGCAATTGATTGATTGGGCTATTGAGGAAGCCTTTCGAGAAAATCAACTTTTTCAAAGTGCGATCGCCGGGATTGCTACTATTGACGCTAAAGCCTTGGAAGTTGGTTTAGTAGGACTTTGCCACCTACGCAATCTGCCTCTAAAAACCTTTTCTGCGGAAATTCTTTGCTCTGTCTGTGTCCCCAACCCTGCCACAATTACTGACCAAAAAGTTGGTACACCTAGCGTAGCAGAGGCAGCTGCTATTCTTGCAGCGACTCAAGCCTCGTTGTTGACTGCTCCCCCCTTTACCAGCACAGAAGCATTGGGAGTGAGACTCTTAATTCCTAAACAAATTTTCCAGCTACAAGGGCAACCAGGAGCGATAACGCTAGCTGTTGCCCAAGCTTCAAATATTATTAGTCATTAAGTCATTAGCTAAAGTAACAAAGCCTCAAATATTATGAGATTACAAAACTTCAACTAATTTTCTAGTCAACAACTCTCAACAAATAGTTAATTATGCTAGAAACAATAGCTAGCACGATTGAACCTAACAAAGCAGGTAAAAAGCCTTGAATCTCAAAACCAGAACCAGGGGTTAAAGCACTTGCTAACCAAAGTGTTAAAGCGTTGATTACCAATGTAAATAAACCAAAGGTGAGCAAGGTAATCGGAAAGGTCAAAATCTGCAAAACTGGTCTAACAAATGCGTTAACCAGACCAATAACCAGGGCAGCGACTAAGGCAACCACAAAATTCTTGATAAAGAATCCCGGAACGATATTAGCAGTAATAAATAACGCCACCGCAGTACCGAGCCAAGTTAATAAAAAGTGTTGCATAAGTTTTTTTAGAGGAATTAGCAGTAAGTTTAATTAATTTCACTGTTGCCAGTTGTGATTTGTAGCACTATCATGTGTCTTTCTGCTTGACTCATAAAGTTGCTATTATCCTTTGTTAGCCCAAAAGTAATGTAATTTTTCCGTCCTGGCATAGAGAGATATTTCTAATCGGTGTATCTTTATCGTATTGCAGGATGTACCGGATTAAATTCATAAAAAAGAATTCAGAAGTTAGAATGGGCTACCCTCGCAATACCGTGTGGTTAAGTAATATTTATGGGTTGAGGGCAGGCAGAGGGGGCAGGGGGAGAAGAGAAGCTGTACTTGAGAGAAGAATTACTGAACAATAGCCCTCCTTACCTGACTCCTGAATTCTGTTTTGATAAAAAATGCTGTGAAGCGCAAAACCCATACAGAGGTTTATTGAAGTTGAAAAACCTCTGTACCTTGGGGACTTCCAAAAAAGAAATAAGTTATCAAAACTTCAGAGCATCTTGCCCGCAACTTTGGTTACAGGCAAAAGAGACGCTGGCTATGCTCCCTAGTAAGGCTAGCGCCGCAAAATAACCTCCCAAGTAGAGCCACCAACGACACCATCAGCTTCTAAACCATACCGCTTTTGTGCTGCTTTCACAGCAGTCTCAGTTGTCTCACCAAAGTCTCCATCGGCATCGCCTTTCAAGAAACCAAGCTTTTTCAGTTGTTGTTGCAACTTAACAACTTCAGAACCACGTAATCCTATACGTAAAATTGGCAATCCTTCAGAGGTGTATTGAATACCAGGAGTTCGCTGAGTAGTTGTATTTTTCTGAGTTCGTGTAGTTTGCCCAGTCCGTGTGGCTGACTGAGTTCTAGCAGTGGATGTATTACGATTTGGCGTTTTTTGTGTGCTTGAATTTGTACCTTTTCTTGGGGTAGCAGGTCTTGGCTCAGGGCTAGTCGCAACTTGTGTTGTACCTTTTCTTGGGGTAGCAGGTCTTGGCTCAGAGCTAGTCGCAACTTGTGTTGTACCTTTTCTTGGGGTAGTAGGTCTTGGTTCAGGGATAGTTGCAACTTGTGTTGCAGCTTGTCTTGGGGGGTTGGGGTTAGGATTTGCAACGTTGGTGAGGCTGCTAGCCTGAGTTGGAACAGGAAAATTCGTAGCTGAGTTAAATCTTGGCTGGGATGAAGGGATGGTTGATGCTGCTACTGGTTGATTAGGGAAAAGTCTTTGCCATGTGCTGGCATCAACAACTCCATCTGGATTCAAACCAGCTGCTTGTTTAAAACGGGCAACAGCACTGGCCGTATTCTCACTATAAATACCATCTACTGCGCCAGAGTAAAAACCCAAAAGTTTCAGAGCTGCCTGAAGTTCAGATACACGTTCGCCTTGGCTACCAACTTGGAGATTAGGGCGGTTGATGCTATCTCCAGGATTTATTTGGGCAATTTTTTGTGGCGCTGCTATTGATATTAAAGGCGTTGAGGCAATAAGCAGAGGCGTTGCGGATAACAAGAGTATTTCAATGGCTGAGAAAGATTTAGACCTCTTTGTCCACCAACTTTTTTGCCGTTTTTCCATTCCACAGCGATTTACAGTGCGGTCTAGTAATTTTAAGTAACTCAAAATACTTGCTGTCAGGCTGCTTTGCATGGAATTTCCTCCCAGAATATTCTCATGCTAATGGTACAGCCGCTTGGTCTAAAAAACAGCTGCTCTATTTACGATGTCTTTTCTGCGATACGTTATGCGTACCTTGCTTCCCGTAGAGATACGCTACCGACTTTGCACAGTTTTAGTTAGGCGATCGCACGGTTAATTGCTTCTTCTTGACCAACTAAAGACAAATAAGGTGATTTTAAATACTTACTGGCGGCAGCGATCGCATCCTTGGCACTCACCGCCGCAATCAATTCTTGAAACTTGATATCAAAATCAATTCCTAAGCCCAAAATTTCATACCAGCCATATATCTGAGCAATTTGCCCGTTGGTTTGTTTACCCAAGGCGTACTGCCCCAGAATTTTATTTTTCGCAGCTTGGAGGGCGCTTTCAGAGACTTCGGTGGTAGATAATAAATCTACTTCTGTACGTAGTCCTTCTAGGGCAATACTGGTATTCTCCGGTGCTGTACCCATGTAAACTACAAATGAGGCTGGAAATAGCCTTGTGGAGTAAAAGGCAGATACTTCGTAAGCTAAACCGCGTTTTTCGCGCAATTCGACAAACAAGCGACTAGAAAGCCCATTTCCCAAGTAAGTACACAGCAACTTCAGGGCGGCGTAGTCAACAGAATTCACCGATGTTCCCAAATAACCGAGCATCACGATTGATTGTTGTGTCTGTACTGGCTTAACCTTTACCTGCGGTTCCACTTTAATTTCAGGTAAATTCAGTATTGGTAGTGCTTGGGCTGGCGCTTGCCAATCAGCAAAAACTTCTTCCACCAACGCTGCTGCATCTATAGGTGTGACTCTCCCAGCAATGCTAATTACTACATTATCTGGGCGGAAATAAGTTTGATGATACTCTACTAAATCTGCACGAGTTAAGCTGCTCATAGTAGTTTCATCTCCCAGCACTGACATTGAGTAGGGATGATTTTGGTACATTACCTGCCGCATTTGTTCAAAGGCGACATTGAACGGTTGCTCTTTTTGCGAACGAATATCCTGAAGTGCTAAACGGCGTTCTAGTTCAACTTGAGTTTCAGGAAAAGTAGGCGATCGCAAAATCCGCCCTGCCAATGCTAAAATTTCACCAAAATCTGATGTTACCGTCTTGAAAGATAGCAAAAAATAATCAGTGCCAGCATCCGCACTCAAACTTGCCCCTACAGACTCGACTTTTTCAGCAATTTCCAAACTAGAAAGTCCATCGCATCCCTTTGTCATCACTGCTGATAGCAAATGCGCCAACCCTGCTTGCTCACGGTTTTCGTTACAACTACCGGCACGCACAAAGATCCGCGCTGCAATAATATCCGCAGCAGGATTTTCTGCCGCCAGCACGACAATGCCATTATTCAATACAGTGCGATGGATAGGCGATTTTTGCAGCAAGGTTGTCATTTGTCCTTTGTCCTTTGTCATTT
Organism: Nostoc sp.; assembly: GCF_036917775.1. GTDB lineage: Bacteria > Cyanobacteriota > Cyanobacteriia > Cyanobacteriales > Nostocaceae > Nostoc. The sequence continues at coordinate 7,435 of NZ_JBALEQ010000058.1, read as the reverse complement.
GCCCAATGCCCCATTCCCAATTCCCAATTCCCAATTCCCCATTCTCAATAACTAACACGGTTTAAGTACAGTAACCGCATAATTCTGCGGTGAGAGATATTGTTTAGCTAATTTTTGTAGTTCTTGAGCATCAAAAGACTTAATCTGCTGGGGATATGTCACAGCTAATTCAGCTTGGGCGATGGTATTGTAATAGCCATAAAGCCCTGTCAGTTGATTTGGCGTTTCGGTAGAAAACGCATACTCGTTACATAGCAACCTGCGTGTACGAGCAAGTTCTTGTTCGCTAATTCCTTCAGTCTGCAAATTATCCAAATGAGCGCAAATTAAAGACTCAACTTCTTCCAGATTTTCTGGTTCCAACCAGGCAGTAATTGTAAATAAACTTGATTCCCGTTGTAGAGAAAAACTACTATAAATTCCTTGTACCAATTGCAAGTCTTCTCGCAAATCACGCACTAAACGCGAAGTCCGCCCTTCTGCCAATAACACTGACAATAAATCTAGACCATAGCTAGTGCGGATTTCTTCTACTCCTGGTACCAACCAAGCCATCAACAATCGTGCTTGCTCTATGCGTGGTAAACACAGTTCTTGACGGTGAATTCCTGTTATTACTGGCTTTGCCACTTTCTCAAACTGCGGACAATTCGAGCGTTCGGCAAAATCACTAAATGAACGATTTACTAATTCCAAAGCTGGTTGCTGGGCTATACCCCCAGCAATTACCACTGTCATATTTTCTGGCTGATAGTGGGCATGATGAAAACAGCGCATTGCTTCTGGAGACTGCTGCATCAGTTCTTGCTCAGTACCCAACACCGAACGCCCGTAAGGGTGATGTGGATAGATGCTTTGAATCAGAGCTTGAAATCCTATCCAGTCGGAATCGTCCTGACAAGAGCGAATTTCCTCTAACACTACGTCCCGTTCGCGGCTAAATTCGTCTTCTGGAATTGCCGCATTGAGTAGTAGTTCACCCAAGTAGGGCAAAGTATCTTTTAAATAAGGAGCGGCTGTGGTGAGTGAATAATTAGCATAATCATAGCTTGTTGCCGCATTACTTACGCCGCCCCGGTTTTCAACTTTGGAATCGAACATTCCAGGGGGAAGCGTTGCCGTACCTTTAAAAATCATGTGTTCTAAAAAGTGCGCCATTCCAAACCACGGTTTTGGCTCTAGGCTTGCTCCAGCACGCACCCAAACATCAGCCACAACTACTGGAGTAGTGGGAATCTCTTGATGAATAAAAGTTAAACCACTCTCTAGTCGGAAGACTGAGGCTGGAAATACGGTATTAGTTAGTTGTTTTAACAATTTTTGTAGCTTTAACCACAATTCAATGCAATTGTGTCATCTTAACTCTGAACGATACCTAATTTAGAATCAAGTTATACAGATTTTAGAGAATTGTGCTATTACTGTTGTCCACACTACCAAGAAATGCCACGTGTTATGCAATCATTATCAGCTTCTCCCTATCCCCACCCTACTCAGAGTTGAACGCAAATAGTGTCTCGTAGAAAGGGTGAGGACTTCTGCGATCCGTTAAAAAACCGGAATTTCAATGACAAATTCTGTTCCTTCACCAAGCACAGAATTGCACCTCAACCGCCCATTATGGGTTTCCTCGACAATTTGACGAGCGATCGCTAATCCTAATCCTGTTCCCTTTCCAACCTCTTTGGTTGTAAACAGGTGGTCAAAGATCCTGGCTCTAATCTCCTCTGGCATCCCCTGACCGTTATCTTTGATGCGAATTGTCACCTTGCTTTGATCACTGGATACTTCTGTGTTAATCAGTATTTGGTGATGGTTAGCTTGTGCTTGGGCAAAAGAAAGTCCCTCACTGGATGTATCTAAGGCATCAATTGCATTAGCAAGGATATTCATAAATACTTGATTTAATTGTCCTAAAAAGCACTTGACTAGTGGTAATTTGCCGTATTCGGTGATAACTTCAATTGCTGGACGTTTTTCGTTAGCTTTGAGGCGATACTTCAAAATCAACAGCGTACTTTCAATCCCTTCATGGAGATTACAAGCAACTTTTTCGGTTGTATCGGCTCTGGAGAAAGTGCGAAGACTAATGCTAATGTCTTTAATCCGTTCGCTTGCCACCTTCATTGAGCTTACAAGCTTTGGTAAGTCTTGAGTCAAGAATTCTAGGTCAATTTCTTCGCCATGCTCAATGACTGCGATCGCGGGAGTGGGATGATGTTGTTGGTAAGATTGGATATGAGCGAGTAAGTCTTGAATATACTCTTCGGCATTGTTAAGGCTGCCTTTCAAAAATCCAATGGGATTATTAATTTCATGTGCTACCCCAGCAACTAAATTACCCAAGATTGCCATTTTTTCGTTTTGCACCATTTGTAATTGGGTATGCTCTAGTTCTTGTAGCGATCGCTCTAGTTGATGGGCATAATTTTGAGATTCTTGATAAAGACGGGCATTTTCTAGAGAGATGGCGGCTTGGGTGCATAGCAGTTGGATAACTTCGGTGCGATCGCTCGTAAATGCACCAATTGTCAACGGATTTTCTAGATATAATAGCCCGATGAGTTTACCTTGATTTAACATCGGCGTACACAACACACTCTTAGGTTGTTGCTGCATGAAATATGAGTCAGCAATAAAATCAGTTTGTGCTGTTGCATCATCTAGCACAACAGTTTTTAAGCGGCGTTTGACATAGTTTATCAGTGTAATGGGAATGCCTTCGCTGGTTGACAATGGTACAGATACTAGAGTCACTCCTTCGTTGATGGTGGCTACAGCTTCAACCACTAAATCACCCTGTTGGAGTACAAGCAGAGCCGCTTTTTGTGCGCCGGCATTTTCCATCACCACTTGCAAAAGGGTAGTAAGTAATTGCTCTAATTGAATTTCACTAGATAGAGCTTGTGAAGCTTTAAAAATAGTGGCAAAATCGAGGGCTTCAGAAATGCTGCTGCTAGAAAGATTTGTGTGGATAGTTTGATGTGGGAATAACGATCCATCAATGGTTGAACTCAGTTGTAAGCGATGATGCTGCCCTTGTAAGATGGGAGCCAGAAGTTGAGGATAGCGTTTTTCTAAATCCTCAGTTTTGGCTTTAGCGCCCCAACGAGCATAACAGTAATAAGCTTCCTGCATATAAACTTGGGCGATTTTTTCTTTGCCCCAGTTTAGGTAAAACTTGGCAGCTAGCTCATTGCTCAAAGCTTCTTCTTGGATATATTCGTTTTCTTTCGCTAGAGTTATGGCGCGATCGTATAATTCTATTGCTGCTATTTTTTCGCCCAAAACCCGATAGCGTTCTGCTTCCACCAAATCAAATTTATGCTGGAAATTCATCGGTGCAAATTTGGCTCGAAACTGCAATTGTTCTTGATTTTCGGCAACCTTCAACAGTAATTGCTCCTGTTGAGACGGTTCAGCCGTTGGATAGGCAGCCAGCCGAGACAAAGAATCGTAGTAGTAGAAAACAGGCACAGATAGCATTCCTGCTGCACCGTTGAGGTATTGCTCTCCCTGATTTGCATTCTCAACTGCCGCCGGAAAATTCTCAAAAAGATAACTGAGTGTTAACTTACTTAAGTAAAATATATGGAGTGTTAATTCGTCGTTTTCTTTGAGTAGCGCAGATAAAAGTTGTTCTTCTTGACAATCTTCACCAATCAGGCACTCTGGATTGTGGCTATATTCGGTTAGATTTTTAATGCTTTGGCAGACGATATTAGACCAATTTAATAAACGCTGATTTTTGGCAAAATTAAACTCGTAGGCTTTGATATCTGCTAGCAGGATTTCCAAAACTTCTGTCCCACTTAAATAGACATAAAATAACTTAAAAATCATCGATGCTAGCACATGAAAAAAATCGCCTGTCTCTAATCCAAAACTATGGGATTCCTGTAATAAACTAATTGCGGTGCGAACATGTTGTTTATTACATTGATTTAATGCACCCACCTTAAATATAGTCATACTTTGAACAGATTTTGCTTGAAATCTATCTACAAGCATTAAAGCTAGGTTGCCAAATTCGTAGCCTGACTCCAGTTGGTTACAAGTATTAAGTACAATTCCAAAATCTGCATACCCTGGTGCAGAAAGTGGTGCATTGCCGTATTTAAGAGATACATTCACCTCTTCGCAGGCAATAATTGGGAACAGATAAGGCGCAGCCTGATGGATGGCGGGAGCGATGCTAGCCATAATCCGCAAAGCAACTAAAGCTTTGGGATCATTCATCAATGGCAAATCAACTAAGCCCTGAATACTCCTGTCAGCCAAGGTGGAGAGCGTGTTGACTACAGCTTGCTGAATGTCTAGAGGTGTTACTGATTCAGGTAATGTTACCCCAAGTTGAGCGAGAAGTTCACGCCCAATTGCGATCGCTTTGAAGGATTGATTCCGCACCTGATCAGCTTGGAGTTGGACTTCATAAACTTTCACCCTATCCAGTAAGGTGGTTGTTTCTTCGATGACGACCTGGATAAGAGATTCCATCTGCTCAAATTCATTGTTGAGAAAGGCAGCTTCGGCAGCTTCTTCGTATAAACTTCTAGTCAGTTCGTAGGCGATTTCCCAACTATTAATTGTCAGCAGCTGCATTCCAGAATAGAAGTAATGAATTGCTGCACCATAAGCTGTAGCTTCTTTTGCTTTTCGACCAGCATTCAGATTTAACTGAGCTAATTGTTGACGTTCAGCCGGTTGGGTGATTAGCAATATTCCTCGATTTAACTGACTGGCAATCTCAAAAATTCGCTCCTCTTGCTGAGACTCAGAGGTATTTTGCAAGAGTAATTGACCAATTTTAAGATGCGTAAATTGTTTCTCTTCATCTGGAATTAGCGAATAGGCAGCTTGCTGCACACGGTCATGCAAAAATTTGTAGATAGGGAGTTGGAAATTTGAATTTAAAGGATTTGAGCCACAATCATGCCCATTATCTTGAAAAAATTTATAAACTTCACTAGTAGGTAAAACTAACCCTTCTTGCAAAGCTTTCCATAAAGATGCTGCCGTTTCGGTTTCCGATTGTTCAGAAACAATTGCTAAGGTTAGCAAATCAAAAGAGTTGCCAATACACGCAGCTAATTTCAACACATTTTGCGTTGCTGCTGGCAATTTCTGCAATTGTAATGCTACGAACTCTACCACATCATCGGTGAGAGCCAGAGATTTCACAGTAGCAATATCACATTGCCAATGTCCTTGAGCAAAATCAAAAGTAATCAGTCCATCTTCATACAATACTTTGAGAAATTGCGTTACAAAAAATGGATTTCCTTGAGTTTTTTGATAAACGAGTCGAGTTAATGGTTGGGCAATTTTATCTGAACAACTCAAGGTATCAACCACCAATTGATTTAAACTGGCTTTAGTAAGTGGAGCTAAAGTAATGCTGTGAATCGTAGCATTAGCTTTGCGAATATCCATTAAAGTCAACATCAACGGATGTGCGGTGGAGACTTCATTATCTCGATAAGCTCCAATTAAAAGTAAAGAGCCACTTCCTGACTCGTTCATCAGCAGTTGCATCAATTTGAGTGATGCAGAATCAGCCCACTGCAAATCATCAAGGAAAATTACTAGTGGATGTTCTTTTGTGGTGAATACCTGAATGAATTTTTGGAAGAGTAAATTAAAGCGATTCTGGGCTGCACTTGGTAAGAGTTCCGTTGCAGGTGGTTGTTGACCAATAATTTGTTCCAGTTCTGGAATTACTTCAAGAATGACTTGCCCTTGATCACCCAGTACTTGTAAAATTTTATTTTTCCAACTTGACAATTGGGCATCACTTTCAGTCACCAATTGCCCCATTAAGTCTCGAAATGCCTGCACAAAAGCGGAAAAGGGAATATTACGATTAAATTGGTCATATTTCCCTTTAATGAAGTAGCCCCTCTGCCGGACAATGGGTTTGTGAACCTCGTTGACCAAAGCAGTTTTACCAATACCAGAAAAACCAGCCACCAGCATTAGTTCTGTCTGATTATTGCTAACACGGTCAAAGGCTTTGAGCAGAGTTTCAACTTCATGCTCACGACCATAGAGTTTTTCTGGGATAATAAAGCGATCGCACACATCCCGTTGAGCAATTGGAAAACTTACAATTTTCCCTGTCTCCTTGAATTGAGCTAAACAATTTTCTAAATCATATTTCAGCCCAAATGCACTCTGATAGCGGTCTTCGGCATTTTTTGCCATCAATTTATTCACAATAGATGACACTACAGGCGCAATTTGCGGATTAATCTCATGTACTAAAGGCGGAAGTTTGGCAATATGACAATGTACCAATTCCATCGGATCGTGTGATTGAAATGGTAATTGCCCTGTTAGTAATTCGTAAAAAGTTACACCTAGAGAATAAAAATCAGTACGGTAATCAATCCCTCGATTCATTCTTCCAGTTTGTTCTGGAGACAAATAGCCAAGTGTCCCTTCTAACACATTAGGACTCATCAGGGTTTGAGTTTCTCGTGGCAATAGAGATGCAATACTAAAGTCAATTAACTTAACTTCTTTAGTGTCTGGATTAATTAAAATATTGGCGGGTTTAATATCCTTGTGAATGATCCGATGACGAATTAGAATATCTAATGTATTGCACAGTGCGATCGCTACTTGTAAAAACTCAATTAGAGATTCTACCCTTCCCTCCACTACTTCGGCTTCTCTAGGAGACGCTACGCGTAGCTTGCTTCCCCGTTCGCGCAGCGTCCCGTAGGGAAGGGGTACGCTCAGTACAAGTCCCCATTCCTTCAAGGAAATTCCCCCAAAGTCTTCCATCACTAACACATAGCCATTCTGATAGGGTTCCAGACTATAGGTTTGGATAATTCCAGGTAGATTCAAATTTTTGGCAATGGTGAACTGGTTGCGAAACTGTACCAATTCGCTGAAGCTGGGATAAGCGGTTTTCATCAGCTTAATCACCACAGATTTTTGGTCACTTTCTCGATTAGCGCGGTAAACCAATGTTCGAGAACCGTTATATAGTTCTTTGCTAATTTGATATCCGGGAATGCTGACCATAGGGCTTAATTTTGAATACCTCAGTATCTAGAGTTCCCAAAAAGATGGCAACATTTACTAAGCTCCAACTCTTGGAGAGGCTGTGTCAATGGGGCGGGAACAGGTAACAGGGAATAGAAAAATTAGCCCCGAATAATAGGGTAACAGCGCCCTAAATTTCTTTCTGAAAGGAATAAAAATATTTTTTAAGGGGACTCGTAGTACAAGAAAAAATACATCCTCATACAAATTCCCTGATTTGAATTACGGCGATTTCCCTGTTCCCTTTTAATTTCAGTTGGCTCATTTGCAACTGATTGAAATAATTTAGGACTTACGCATTGACAAAATAACAAAATAGTGGATTCATAAATAAGGGTCGTTACTTGACAGGTATCAGACAATTAGAGAAATTACTAAA
>NZ_JBALEQ010000057.1:0-28304 GCF_036917775.1 Nostoc sp. | reverse complement strand
TTAAACGAGCGCCCATATTATTTGTTACTAAGTAAATATATTTTATGTATTTACTTATCTTAACATAGTTAGATTTTTCCCCACCTACCTACTTAATACAAATTCAGTAGACCGAAAAGTTTTTTCTCTTCCTTACCATTCGTTCATTTGAGCCAGAGAATTATAGGATCTTGTATTTTACACATTTGTATGTAAGAATTATTTTACATAAAATACTGTAAGTCTATCGACTTTTTGAAGTAAATGCTTCTCAAGCTTTTAAATCTAGCTGATTGTAAATGAAAGCACTCAGCGAATATTCATTTGCAATTAGTATTCAATAACTAAAATCAATCTAAATAACAATTTAATCTAGTGTAAATTAAACTAACAAACTGAAAGAAGAAAGAATAAATTAGAATAAAAAACAATGTGGATTGTTAAACTTGCCCTTCGTCGCCCCTACACCTTTGTAATTACTTCTATACTTATTTTTGTCTTAGGAGTAGTTACTATTACACGCATGGCAACGGACATTTTTCCAGAAATTAATATTCCTATTGTCAGTGTAATTTGGTCTTATAGTGGTGTATCACCAGAAGAAATGGAGCAGCGTATTGTTACAGCTAGCGAACGCTCTTTTACAACTACTGTTAATGATATCGAACACATTGAATCCCAATCACTTAATGGTGTTAGCATCATTAAGGTTTTCTTCCAACCAGGGGCAAAAATTGAAGCAGCAGTAGCTCAACTTACCTCTAATACTCAAACGATTCTTCGAGGTTTACCTCCAGGAATTACACCTCCTTTAATTATTCGCTACAATGCCTCGAATGTGCCCATTCTTCAGCTAAGTGTTAGCAGCACATCACTATCAGAGCAAGAACTTTACGATAACGGCAATAATTTTCTGCGGACTCAGCTAGCGACTGTTCAAGGTGCATCTGTACCGTTGCCTTATGGAGGTAAACCTCGACAAATTATGGTAGATATTGACCCACAGGCACTCTTTGCCAAAGGTCTTTCAGCTACAGATGTCACAACCGCAATCAGCGCCCAAAATCTGATCTTACCAGGGGGAAATGCCAAATTAGGCGATCGCGAGTACAGTGTTCGACTCAATAGTAGTCCCCAAGTCTTAGACGCATTGAACAATTTACCCATTAAACAAATTAACGGCACTGTAATTTATATACGTGATGTTGCCCAAGTCCATGATGGCTTTGCTGTGCAGAACAATATTGTTCGTCGAGATGGGCGACGCTCTAGCTTATTAACTATTCTCAAAAATGGTAGTGCTTCAACTTTAGATGTTGTAGCTAGAGTCAAAGAAAGGCTACCAAAAATTCAAGCCACATTACCCAAAGAATTAGATTTAGAAATCTTATTCGATCAATCCATATTTGTTAAAGCTTCGATCCACGGAGTATTAACTGAAGGATTGATAGCAGCTTGTTTAACTGCCGCGATGATTTTATTATTCTTAGGCAGTTGGCGCAGCACTTTAATTGTGGCAATCTCCATCCCTTTATCAATTCTTTGTTCTATCATCGCTTTGAGGTTAATAGGACAAACTCTGAATATTATGACCTTGGGGGGTCTATCTCTAGCAGTTGGAATTTTAGTCGATGATGCCACAGTAGAAATTGAAAATATCCATCGGAATTTAGGACAAGGAAAACCTCTGCAACAAGCTATTTTAGATGGCGCACAACAAATAGCTGTTCCGGCTTTCGTTTCAACCTTGGCAATCTGTATTGTTTTTATCCCAATTGTCTTTTTAACAGGAGTAGCACAATCGCTATTTATGCCTTTAGGAATGGCGGTTGTTTTTGCGATGCTTGCTTCCTATCTACTATCGCGGACAGTAGTACCAATGTTGGCAAAGTTTCTTCTTGGAAAGGAACTACATCTTTATACTGAACATGAAAGTTTAGGTAATAACGGTAATGGTCATGTATCTGACCCAGTTTCTAAAAAAGATATTTTCTGGCGGATTCATGAGCAGTTTAACCGCCAATTTGAGAAATTTCGCCAAACCTATCGAAATACTTTAGCCAAAGCTCTAAATCATCGGGGTGTAGTTTTTGCGATGTTTGGTGCTTTTTGGGTAAGCGCCTTAGTTTTACTACCTTTTGTTGGTCAAGACTTTTTCCCACAAGTAGATGCAGGTCAGTTTCGGCTGCACGTCCGCGCTCCTGCGGGAACACGACTTGAAAAGACAGAACAGATTTTTACTCAAGTTGAAAATGAGATTCGTCGGGTTATTCCTGAGCAAGAATTAGAAATTATTCTTGACAATATTGGTTTACCTGTAGGTGGAGTCAACCTGGCTTTTAGCGACACAGCAACCATTGGCACTGGTGATGGAGAAATTCTTGTCGGTCTTAAAGAAGGTAAACATCATTCTACTTGGCAATATGTTAGACAACTACGCCAAACATTAACCGCCCAATTTCCTGAATTAACCTTCTTTTTCCAACCTGCGGATATAGTAACTCAAATTCTCAATTTCGGTTTACCAGCCCCTATTGATATTCAGGTCATAGGCCCAGCTAAAAATCGTCGGGATAATTACAAGATTGCCAAACAAATCAAAACCCAAATAGCTCAAATTCCGGGAGCAGTTGATGTTCATTTACATCAAGTCGTTGATGCCCCAGACCTACGTATTAATGTAGATCGTTCTCAAGCACAACGTAACGGTTTAACTCAACGAGATGTTGCCAATAATCTACTCACATCATTAAGTTCTAGTGGTCAAACATCACCCAATTTTTGGCTCGATCCTATCAAAGGAGTCAGTTATCCAGTAGCAGTACAAGTTCCCCAATACAAACTTAACTCACTAGAAAAAATTCAGAATACTCCTATTGCTAACGGTTCTAGCTCGTCACAACTTTTAAGCAATATTGCTATTGCTAAACGTGGCAAAGCTCCTGCTGTTGTTAATCATTACAACGTACAGCCTGTATTTAACATTTACGCCAATGTTCAAGGTCGTGATTTAGGTGGTGTAGCCAGCGATATTTATAAAGTAGTTGGGCAATTTCAGCAGAAGTTACCACGTGGAACGTCAATTATGGTGAAAGGTCAAGTAGAAACGATGAATTCATCTTTTCTAGGATTAGAAGTAGGATTGATATTTGCTATTGGATTAGTTTATTGCTTAATAGTAGTCAACTTTCAATCTTGGGTTGATCCATTCATTATTATGATGGCACTACCAAATGCTTTAGCAGGAGTTGTCTGGATATTGTTTGTGACTAACACGACTTTTAGCGTACCTTCTTTGATGGGTGCAATTATGAGTATTGGGGTTGCTACTGCTAATAGTATTTTGCTTGTCACCTTTGCTAATGAGCAACGTCTAATAGGAGAAAAAGCTGTTTCCGCAGCTTTAGCTGCTGGTTATACCCGTTTGCGTCCAGTATTGATGACTGCTGGAGCCATGATTATGGGGATGTTACCAATGTCTCTTGGTTTAGGAGAAGGTGGTGAACAAAATGCTCCTTTAGGACGTGCTGTGATTGGTGGATTATTAGCCGCAACAGTAGCAACTTTAATTTTTGTACCTGTAATTTATAGTATTTTGCGCCGAAAACAACCCCAAAATTTAGAGTTTGAGGAAGAACTATCCTCTACTATCAAATTAACTGTAGCTAATCGGTAAATAATTCGTGAATAATTTAGATATCCGAATTCTTAGAGAAGTTGGGTATCTGAAAGAATTTCGATAAATCAACAAATTAAATAGAATTTTATAATATGGATACTCAAGAAAATACCCAAGTTGATAATTCTGATATCGCAGCAACGACTAAAAAAAGTCGCTTCACTTCTATCACCATTATTGCTACGACTAGTTTAGTTGTTACTGGACTTTTAGCACTTGGTATTATACCTCGCGTACAAAATCAATCAGAATTAAATGCTTTCGCTAAATCTACAACAAAAAAAGTTTCTTCTGTCAATGTAGCTAAGCCAAAAGTTGCTGCCAATTTTACCGAACTAGTTCTACCTAGCAGTATTCAAGCCAGCCAAGAAACCACAATTTATGCCCGTACCAGTGGCTATTTACAAAAGAAATTTGTAGATATTGGCGAACGTGTAAATAAGGGACAGCTATTAGCTATAATTGATGCCCCAGAAACTGACCAAGATATACAGCAAGCTCGTGCAGAATTGGCAAAATCTGAGGCAAATTTGGCTCAAGTTCAGGCAGATTTAGCACAAAAGCAAAGTAATCTTTCTCAAACAAAAGCTAACTTAAAGGCTAGACAAGCGGAATTAGCCGAAGCACGTACTAACCTAGAACTAGCACGTCAAACTTGGCAACGTTGGCAATTACTTCAAAAGCAAGGAGCCGTAACTACACAAGCTGCTGATGAACGTGAAAGTGCTTTTAATGCAAGTCGAGCTAATGTAGATACTTTAATTGCTCGCGTTAATTCAGACCAAGAAAGTGTAAATACTGCTCTTGCAGCTATTAATTCCCAAAAAGCTAACATTAATGCGTTTATCGCAAGTAGAAGTGTTACTAAATCAGATTTACAACGGATAACTGCTTTACAAACATTCAAACAAATTGTTGCCCCTTTTGCAGGTGTAATTACTGCTCGCAATGTCGATTCAGGAGCTTTAATTTCTGCGGGTAGCAATAATAATAGTGGGAATTCCTGGTTATTTAAGATTGCTCAGACAAAAAATTTACGTATCCGAATTAATGTTCCCCAGGCTTTTGTGCAATCAATTCACATTGGACAAACTGCGCTTGTTCGTGTTCGTGAGTTACCGAAAAAATCTTTTTCTGGTAAAGTTATTCGGACTGCTGATGTCTTAGATGCTACTTCTAATACCCTTTTAACTGAAATTGAAATACAGAATTCAGACAATGTATTGCGTCCTGGGATGTATGCTGAAGTGACTTTTAAGGCTGAACGTGCCAATCCACCTTTATTAGTACCAGCTAATACCTTAGTGATTAATACAGATGGTATACAAGTAGCCACTGTGACAAAGGAAAAGAAAGTTAAATACCAGAAAGTAGAGCTTGGACGAGATTATGGTACTGAAGTTGAAGTTGTTTCTGGTTTAAGCCCTAATGTTAGGTTAATTACTAATCCAACAGATGCTCTCCAAGATGGGAAATCGGTTCAGGTTCTTGCATCTAAGCATAAGATTAAGAATTAAATTAATGTTGGGTTTCGTGGCAAAAGAAGGCTTTACTACTGCTATTGATAAGCTCAAAGCATTATCTGATGAAATTGGAGCCATCAGATTGCCCCTGTTTGAATCAAATGGTGTATGAATATATTGCTATCTAGAAACTATCCTTATAAATAGAACACCAAAGAAAGAACCGATGCCCAGCAAAACTATTGAAGTCCGGGAGTACACCGTCAGAGCGCACAAGCGGGAAATTCATACTCGCGTTTTCAACTTTGTGTGTAAGCAGTGTGAGCAACCCACACAACTAGAAACCTTTGGTGTGCGACCTCTCTACTGTGAAACAAGCCGTCCTCCTCAACCTCCCAAGCAATCGAAAGTAGTCCCTATAGGCAAGAGGAAACCTAGAGCGATGAACTATAAGAGTGGGAAGGATATCGCTGGGTGATTTTTGCCTCATGGTTTTGAGCAATACCTTCTCTTTCAGAGACGCTAACGCGTAGCTTGCTTCCACGAAGTGGTACGAGAGGCAATGCCTTCCCTGTGGAACGCACTCGCGTTCGGCACGTCTTCTCTACGAGACGCACTCGCGTTCGACGAACGCTTACGGAAAAAGCGGTTACGCCATCGCACGAAAGGGAATGAAGCAGCAGCTATATGTGAAGTTACGGCAGTTGACATCAAGTGGACAGCCGTGAAGAGGCTGTAGATTGGCTGTTGCACGGGTTGCAAAAACAAGCCAAACCGTATCTATTATCCTTGCACGCTTTGCTATTGGCGGCTGTTGAAAGGGAATACAACCTTGTATGGAGACAGACAAAGTAAACTTGATTGTTAATGCAACAATTCAACAATTATCTCATTGTATGAAAGCAATCCTTAATCTCATTGGTCTTCTGTGCTTGCTCTTAAGAGACGCTGCATTGCAACGTTTCAAATGTTGGGTGCGAAATGGGAAATTGCGTATTTCTAGGCATTTACAACCTTGGGAAATACCCGATTCAAGTCTAATAAAACATCTTCAAATCCAGGAATCGCTACTGACTGATGTGGTAAAGATATCTGCTTGCTGAGATAATTGAATTCACCTTGAGCATTTTGATAGGGTTGGCTATAACGCTCAAGTTGGCGAACATTTAAGTTGACAATCCAATAATCAGAAATTGCGGCTTCTGCGTAGATTTTTAACTTTGTTGTTTGGTCGTAATCTAGGGTTGAGTCCGAAATCTCAATCACTAAAAAAATATCTTCTGGATAAGGATGATGGGCGAGATAATCTTCGTCTTTGCCACGTGCTACCGCCACATCTGGTTCAGGTTCACTTTGCGAAGGCAAAGTAATCGGATCTTGTCCGCGAATCACGGCGCGATCGCCCAACAACCGATCCAATTGGCGGCATAAGATAGAACCGCAGACTGTATGAGGTGTGCCCTTGGCTACCATCTGAATTAGTTCTCCGCGAATCAACTCGATGCGATCGCTCTCCTTTAGAAATTCCAGTTCAATCAGCCGATGATATTCGTCAATAGTAAATCGTTTTGGTGTGACAACGTTCATGGGACATCATCGATTTAACTGTTATCTACTTTCTAGCTTACCATCTGTATTCAAGAGAGTGGAATTGCCCTAACTGTGGGATACACCACGACAGAGATATTAACGCAAGTAAGAATATTTTGGCTGCGGGACTCGCAGTTTCAGCGCCAGTCACTCATGGGGGAAACCCCCTTGGCGCTAGCCTCTCCCAATGTGAGAAGACCGCGCTGGCTTGTCTGTGGAGCGAACATAAGACCGGACAGCCTTAAGGGTGAAGGGCAGTTGTGAAATACCCGTAAGGCTTGCCTTGAGCGTAGCCGAAAGGGAAAGAAACAGAAACCTAAGTCGTGAGTCTTAGGAATCCCCGACCATTTACGGCGAGGTGGATGTCAAACTGTAGCTGCGAAAAAACGTAGTTTTTCATGCAGGGCAATCGGTGGCAGTCCAGTTTTTTGGTATCTTATCTTGGTATTACACCCAAGACCTTGCACCCTAGTTTTGGTTAACATAGAAATTCCCCTGACATTGCACATATTGTATGCCCAAGACTTGGAACATCAAGATAGATAACTATTTTCAAGCCAACCCTAATTGCATCATCGCCACTGCCCATGTAGACAGCTTCCCTATAGACCTGCCGCTAGAACCGAACATCCGCGAACCGAACCGCAAAAGCGCGACCTACAGACAAATGTTCGACTCACTGACAACCGAACCTGCAAAATTCTTCTCTCGCCACAGTGGAATCGTTCTGTCAGCCAATAAAACTAAACCTGTCAAGAACAAAACTGAACTGGAGCTAGAAGTCTTAGAAGCTAACGAGGGGGGTAGCGATGGGATTATTAATGGTGGGCATACAGTTTTAGCTTTTGAGCAAGCGAAAAATTACAAATATGATTTAACCGAAGCCAGGGTAAAAGTTACGATTCACATCGGACTGACTGAAGAATCAGCTAAAGATATAGCCCTAGCTTCAAATACTACAACACCAGTAGATTCTCGCTCCAAAGTCAACGCCAGGGGTGATTACAAATTCATCAAGCAGTATTTAGCCCAGTTAGAACAGAAGGAAGATAGAAAATTCCGCATCGCTTATTACCAAAACCAAAGCGGCGCTCCTAGAAACGCCCAGTGCAATGTCACCCATTTGCTCAAGCTCCTTTACTGCCTCGACAGAAATAAATACAACCCCGACGGCAATAAACGAACCAAGCATCCAGTAGGAATGAGTCTTCCAAGTAACATCACAGATGCAGAAAGGGAAAGATTAACCGCTTTACTGCCTCTCTTGACTCATGCCCTGTGGATAGAGCAAAGGCTGTACGAAATAATCCAAGAACATATCAGCAACCCCAGAAGAAAGGGTGCTAACGACCTAGCATCAATTGATATACGTAAAACTACATTGTTGCCTGACAGCAAGTATTCATTCGGGTTTAGTGCGCCAACCGACTTGGCACTACCAATAATTGCATCCTATCGGGTATTTTTGGACAAGGACTATAAATGGATTCTGCCGTTTAACGAATTCGCTGAAGATTTCCTCCAACACCTGTGGAATAACTATTTCCGCAAATACTTGGTGTCGGAGAAAACAGCAGGAAATACAGTCGGCACAAAAATCAGCCGCAATCAAGAGATTTGGGAAAGTCTGTATATATCGGCGCAAAGTTATCTAAATCAGCACTTGATGAAAATGGTCAACTCTAGTAAGCAAGAAGAAGAATCTCATGTGACACAAGGTGCAAACAAGAGGGCAAAAGGGAAAAGGGGTGAACTCAACGCGACTACTGTTCCCAAATAGTTTTTTACCGAATAGGGCATGAGGTATAGGAGAATGGCACGAAGAAAAGTGTAAATCCCTGGTATTCCTGGATGAAAGGGTGTGGAGTTGCTAAGTTCGGGTGTGGGGAATTAAGAAGATGTTGAACTCCTTGACGCACTCGCATTTAATTGTCTAGAACACACGAAGCTGCAACTCTACCCCCAACAAGATAGTCAGCAAAGAGGTTTCACATAAATCTTCGTGCCATTCGGAATGGAGGTATAGTAAGCGCTCACTGGATACCGTTATAGATGATTGTGTTCTAGGTTGAATTTATTTATCGCAATCTCAGGTTAATATTTTTTAGCTGTTAAATCAGGAAAATTAATTCAGCGATTTGATTTATACTTTTAAATTCGTCTAAATATCAAAAAAGTTTTACTGTATGTCCAGCCTGAGTCCAGACATGGTTCGTATCTATTTGCAAGAGATTGGTCGTTACCCAATGCTAACCGCAGACCAAGAAATTGCTTATGGGAGGCAGGTACAGCAAATCATGGCAATTGAGCAAAGAAAAAATGAACTCACCCAACAACTAGATCGTGAGCCAACAATGGTCGAATTAGCTGTTGATGTTGACAAAAGTGAATTGGAAATAGCTCAAATACAAAATCTTGGGCAACGAGCCAAACAAAAAATGGTGACAGCAAACTTGCGTCTGGTGGTTTCGATTGCCAAAAAATATCAGAAGCGCAATCTGGAATTCCTAGATTTGCTGCAAGAAGGGGCAATAGGTTTACAAAGAGGTGTAGAAAAATTTGACCCCAATCGCGGTTATAAGCTTTCCACCTACGTATACTGGTGGATTACGCAGTCAATCACACGGGCAATTGCAGAGAAATCCCGTACTGTACGCTTGCCAATTCATATTACCGAACAACTGAATAAAATCAAGAAAGTACAGCGAGAATTATTTCAGACACTGGGTCGTCCAGCTAGTGTTGTAGAAATTGCTGAAACTTTAGACTTACAACCAAGTCAGATTAGGGATTTTCTCAGCAGTTCAAAGCAACCAATTTCTCTAGATGTAAAGATTGGAGATAACCAAGACACAGAACTTAGCCAACTTTTACCAGATGAGGGCATATCTCCAGACGAACATATCACCAAAGAACTTTTGCGCCAAGACATCAATAATTTATTAGAATCACTCAAACCGACACAGCGTGAAGTATTAATTTTGCGTTTTGGGTTAGAGAACGATCAAGAACTAACTTTAGCTCAAATTGGAGAGAAATTGAATGTCAGTAGAGAACGAGTTCGCCAAATTCAGCAGCAAGCAATCACTGTTCTACGTCGTCAAAAAACTGAAATTCAGCAGTATTTAGTTTCGTGAGAAGTACTTATTGATGATATTTTCGGGACTAATTAGCAAAAAAGAAGTCAGGAGGTAGGGTTGCAAGTTTGGGTGTAGGGAAAGACAGAAAGTCTTACTACACCCCACACCTTCTGATTTTGTCAGATACCGTGAAAAGTTAGATTGAACAAGAGGCTCAATATTTTTGAAAGGTTCAATTAAATATCTATGCCCTTGCACCTTAATTGAGGGCAAAGGACTGGGAATTCCAACAAATAAATTACTCAATTTTGTGGGGTGGATATATTACACGCTTATTAATCAGGGCAGGCAAGATACCCACCCTACAATATATATCAATACTTCAGGCAGAATTAAGCAGTCTAGCTAATTACAGTGTCTTCGTCAGATATGCCCTTTTATTTAACAGTTTACCCACACCCCAGATAATCAATGCAGTAGTTGTCCCAGCCTCGGGAATTGATACTGGAGGTTGGGAAGGAATTTTTGCAACTTGCCATGAAGTTAAAACTGTACCATCACAATCAGCTGCTGATCCTCCTCTTCCTAAATTAGAACTGTAATACAGCCTCACATCAGAACCTACTACACAAGAAAAATCAAAGAACTTGCTTGCAAATAAATCTAATTGATTATTACTTAAGTTATAAGTAAAACTTTCAAGATCAGCGAGTTCATAGGCAAATTTTCTTTGTCCATAGAAGAAAGGTTCCGATTCAAAAGTAAAATTTGTCAGTTCACCTAGTGTCAAGATTAAATCATTGTCAGAATCTTCTCCACTAAATGCACCAAAATAGTTACGTAGAAAAGTCAAATTACCATCAGTTTCTACTTCCCGCGCTGAAATTGAAAATGTTGCAGCTAAAGTTGGGTTTGCTTTCATGACACCTAAACTAAGTACAGCACAAGCTGTACTGACTGCAAATCGTTTGAAAATGTTATTAATCATGAAGCCCTCAGTATATTGACATAAATTATGTTTAATTTTACTTTATTTTAAAATATAAACCTCATCCATCTTGAGAACTGGAGTTTTTCAAGAAGATATATTACTTTAAATAAGTGGGTGTAGCTGAGAACGAAACACGGATGCTCAAAGTCGAATGCGATCGTTGGAATCAAAGTAGCTCAATATTGAGGGAAGAAGCATTAAAAGCAAATCATGCTCGTACCTGCGAGCGTTTAATGATACTGTACGAGATATGTAAAGGAAAAAGTGCGACAAAGGTAGGCACAGATACAGGAGGTAATCCCCAGACAGTAAGTGATTCCGGCAGAGATCATTGAAGCAGGAATCACGCGACTTTCAGTCATGTGAGGTTCAATATTGTCTTGCATAGGTTATTCAACAAATTTTAGTTTTGATTACTATCGCAGCCGTCAAATTTGTATTTAATTGGTGAATTTTGGAGTAATTTTTCAATTCCCAAACGGATTAGTTCTGGTGGAACTCCGTCTAATTTCAATTCGCTTTGGATAAACTCATAAATGGAACTGGCTTTCGTCTTCTCTAAGAGCGCCAACATCTGTGAGCTTGGGTTGTTGGTGTGCCTCAAACCCCAAGATATGATTTCAGCCTTCCATCTGATTGAAGACCGCAACAACATGGGCAAAATTCTGCTCAAGATTTAATCTGATTGTCGAAGTAAACATCAATAGAGAGCTAGAGAAGGGTATCTTCTAGGGTATCAAGATAGGTTTGTAATGGCATAATACAGCCCCGGTTCATAAAGGGTTGCCATTTTCTGCTTTCCGCCAAGGGTCATAATTGGTTTATGATCCTTCCATGCAGCAGGAACTTTGCCCAGATAGTTGGAGTAATTACGCGAGGAAAGCTTGGGGATACAAGCAGGGCGACAATATCAGCAGCTACCCACTCAAGTTTTTCTGGTGTGCCGATGAATCGGACTTGTTGAGATTCAAACACGAAAACTGATAGGTCTGACATAAATTCAACTTTCCTTAATTGTTACCCAGTCAGATAAAACAGCTATACAGCAAGCGATCAATGTTGGCCTTCTCAAGGTCTTACTTTCATGTTTAGCGATGTAACCACCCTCTAATTCGTTTTGCTCAAAAGAAACTCCAATTACGTCAAAAAGCTTATTAGCAACGTCCATTGAAATAGATTTAGACCAAGACATATTTACTCCTATGAATCAAAGAATTCAGCTAAACAATTAAAACCAATCTTCACCTACTTCGATTTATTCCCCTTTTTGAACCAACAATTTCCCAGACACCCCAGCCGTAAAACCCAACCCAATCGCCGCCATAGTCACACTGGGCTTAAAAAACAACGTCGCAATTCCAATAACTGCACCCCAAAGACAGCCATAACAGCAAAGGATAATGAACTGATTTTTGGGTTTAGCCCTTTCGTCTTGAATAGATTGGTGAACGATGGCATAATCTTCGAGTTCACCAACGATTTCTGATAAAGAAGCGCCGTACTCTTTTTCCAATCTACAAATGGCCAGTCTGTCTGCTTTAACTGGACTTATGGCTAATTTTTGTAATGCTGTGGTTAATTTATCGCTCATTTTTAGACTTCCCGATGCTTCCACATTCTGGAAAATGTTTAGAAAAAAATTAAAACTTACTGGAGAGACAAAAAGACCCTATTTTTCAGTCGTACTTGGAAATGTAAGAATACCGGAACTTGACCGGAACTCGACCGGAATTCGACGAGAACTGTGACGAATATTAGTGATTAATGTTAAAAACGCTGAAACCATCTTTTTCATTTCCGCACAATCGGTTAGTGTCAATCAATTGTGACAAGGCATTCCTCAAGTAAAGAACACTCTTTTTCTCTTCACCCCACTTGCGGCTGTTTCTGATAGCAGCAAAAGAAGTTGGAGGGCTAGCAGTAGCTGCAACAATTGCCACAATCTGTTCCAAATCAGCCTCAGAAATACTATTTTCTTCTACTTCCAGAAATTCCACTTCCTGATAAGGCTTTGAAAAAATGGACTCCAGATGATTAACTGCGTCTGATGGCGCAATTTTCTCCCCTCTGGGTATGACTGTCCTTTCATGCTGTTGAACTAATTCCGGGAAGAATTGAAGTAATGTTCTAGCTGGATCTGGTTGCCCATTGCCTGGGTGCAAATGGGTCTTTAACCATTCGGGAATCATGCCCAGATTGCCACCGCTAACGGGTTCTCCAAAGTTGTTAGGGTTGGCTTTGAAATACTCTCCACTAGCAACATTCATTTTGCGTAGACCACCAGCGCTAACCGCTTGAGCTACAC
This sequence comes from Nostoc sp., assembly GCF_036917775.1. Lineage (GTDB taxonomy): Bacteria > Cyanobacteriota > Cyanobacteriia > Cyanobacteriales > Nostocaceae > Nostoc. Next base: position 15,217 of record NZ_JBALEQ010000057.1, on the reverse strand, counting down.
AGCCAATAAAGTTAACCGATTGCTTAAAGGTATCTGCCAGGCCAGCCGTAGCTTTACCGACCACGCTTGTCAGGTTAGAGCCATGCAAGACGATAATTAATGTACCACCCGACTTAGCGAAGCGAGAAAGTAAATATTGAATCGCCCAGGTGCGATCGCTTTCCTCCAATAATGACAGCAACCGCATCGCCTCATCAATTACTAGCAGTAAATTTTTATGGGAGTAAGGTTCGCTTCCATCTAAACCTTTAAGAAATTTCAATAAATCACGAGCGACGAGTTGATCAGCCCCATCTGCATCTTGATCCAGGTATTTAAGGGCAGAGGTTAAGTTGCAAGCGAAGGGGTAAACGTCCACTCCGGCTGTAAAGTATTGGGTGTTCAATCCGGGGTCAAGTGCTGTTGATAATGTTGCCAAGATTGCTGCTAAGGTTCCCTTGCCACCTCGCTGAGTACCAGCGATCGCAATGACTTGGGAACTCATCATATCTTCTACTTGGAAACCACTTTTCGTTAAAGCAGCGATGAGTGCGTTTGCCCTATTAGTCAGAGGGATATTAATTATAGTCTCTGGTACAAGCCCATCAGAGGAAGATGGTTGTAACTCTGTAGGTTTAGAAAGCTCCGCAGCTTGGTTCATCTTCCTAATATCTACCTGTGGCGATTGAAACTGTTTGATATCTACGGTCGGTGGTAACTGGGCTTGAGCCTGTGCGATGGCACTTATCTCCGACCGATTCACCCGGCTGTCAATTGTCACATCCTGTAAATGAAGAGCCATGCTTTCATAAGTCGGTAGCTGACGACCCTTGAGCTTGCCAAACCAGCCAAACATCCAGCGATAAGCGTAAAAACGTTTTCCTGGTTCAACTTGGGTTAAATATTGGACAATATTTTCAAACTCAGCTAGAAGAAAGGTGTACTCTTCTGCTGATTGTCGCTCTAGGAATTTAACAGTATTGGCAAGATGATCTGCTTGATAATTACTCCTCGCATCATAATCCCCAGCACGAGCTAGAGCGTCTACAAAATTACCACGCACAAAAGGCAAGGGGGCAATCTCCTTGGTTCTGTTGGAATGTTCGACAACAAACCATAGCCACGCAGCACCACCGACTAAACCACCAACTAGCGCCAGTGGATTGACCGCATAACAAACTGCTCCGATCCCAGAAGCCAACAAACCAAGTACACGGGTCATGTCTGCTTCATTCTCAGATGCCCGTGCCATTTCAAATAATCCATCTTTTCTCTCTTGCAGCCATTGGGCAATATTTCCGGCTTCCAAGTGAGACAAGCTAGGATATGATTCGCGTAAATGTTCCGTTTCCTTCGTTGTAATTTTTGGGATATCGTTACTTTGCATAAATGCCTCCCTTGGTAAACGTTGCCGCCCTTTTTTACAGTGATTGCTTTCTTGGGCGGTTTCCGTTCTAATCCTTTGTCAAGCGCCAAATGGCAAACCCAATTTCACCTGCCATCATTGTGCCGATGTTAAACAAGATGCAACCCAAAATCATGAGTGGGGCTGTAAATTCAAATGGGTTACGAGCTGCAAAGGTGGTGATAATATCAAACGCCCAAACCGCAATCACAACTAATCCAGCACTAGAGCGATCGCGTATACCTGCGGTTTTGTAGTCCGCCCAGAGTTGGCCTACTAAGTCAATCTTGCCACTAGGCTTGGTTTCAAGGTCATAAACCATGTGGTCTTGAAGTTCCCGCCTAGCTGAATCTGGGTTCTTACCGCGTAGGGCGTGGGCTTCGATTACCTGAACGCCTACAGAAATTATGAATGCAAGGTAAAAAAACGGGTTGAACAGTGCAAACGGCACATTTAGCCAATTCCAAGTCGGCTCAAACCAGGGTAAAACAGGGGGCCCAGTAAAGATTAATTGCCAAGTTGAATCAGCACTAATCATGGAACCGCCGATAAATAAAATCCCGCCAACTAACGCGCGACCTGCACCTCCATTAGCAACAAACTGATTGACTATAGCGGCGGCTGCTCTAATGGGTAAACCGACAATCATCACTACAGCCTTGGCACAAAAATCGATGATTTCACCAAGCGATCGCTTCTTACCTTTAGGCTTACTATCGCTGTTGCCAGTACTATTAGTTTCCGCACTTGATGAACTATTAGCCATTACTTTTTCCTCACTGGTTTGATATTTTGAACGCTTTTACAAATCCCTTTATCTTTGTGCTTCCACTTCCAAATTCCTTCTTCAATTCGTCCAATACACCTGCCCGTCGCATCAAAAACATCAACAATCTCATCATCAAGATATAGGGTTGTGTCTGGTCTGGGATTGCGTTTAGCGCTATCAAAGTAATTGGTAATTCTCAACTTGCGACTTGTGGGCATCACTCCCGCCTCATATAAGGCATCACTGGTTTTTGCCCGTTCTTCTATGCGCGAACGTTCTAATTCTTCTGAGGCTTTTAGCCGTTGAAGCTCTGCATAAGCCCCCAACTTGGGTACTAAAGGGATGATTACAGGCAATATGCAAATGCCAACACCAGCCAAAGCTAAGTACAGTTGTTTCTTATACATGAGACTACTGTGTTATAGCGCGTTCTTAGTACAAATTTTTCCCATGTTTCACACATCTCTTTAATAAGGTGTTTCATGTTTCACGCCCTGAAACACTGATGAAACCGTTGAAACGTTTCATGAAACAGTGCTGTGAAACAGTTGGATGAAACACTACCCTTCATAACGGCTTTCGAGCAAGGAATTGTCTAGTGTTTCATGTTTCACGTTTGATGTTTGATGCTGGGGGAATGCTGTTTCATGCTGTTTCACGCCCTGAAACACTGATGAAACCGTTGAAACAGTTTCGTGAAACAGTGCTGTGAAACAGTTGGATGAAACACTACCATTTATAATGCCTTTCGAGCAAGGAATGGACTGTTGTTTCGTGTTTCACGTTTGATGTTTCACGCGGGGGAATGCTGTTTCACGGTGTTTCACGACCCTGAAACACTGATGAAACCGTTGAAACTGTTTCATGAAACAGTGCTGTGAAACAGTCTTATGAAACAGTCTTATGAAACACTCCCGCCCATCACTCTTGCCTCGATGCCCGTCCCAGAAATGTCAATCCTGCACCAACAAGTAATCCCAAGGGAATGAACATCCCACTACCAATTAATCCAGTAGCAACAACGCTACCAACGAGATATGCACTGCCACCTAAAGCGCCAACAACTGAAGTAGCAAACAATCCCGTACTCAGAATATCCATAACTTGATTTTTCCTTTGATGAGTTAATAGTTCTTGAAGTAATCGGATTTCAGCAACAGTAGCAACAGTTTCATTTTGGATTTGTAACAATGCCGCTACTGTTTTATAAGCTTCTAAAATCGGATCTGTGTCCCCATCGAAGAAACTCTCTCCCGCAACAAATTGAGTCGCGCTTTGAGTTGTTCCTTTTTTTGGATCGACTTCCCCAGCCTTGTTGAGGCTTCTTCTGCCAAATTAATCAAACTCTGATCTATCTCGGTAATCTGGTTATCGACTTCCAACATGGATTGTTCAGCAAAGGCATCCAACACCGTCCCTTTGGCTCCAATCAAGGATTCCATGAACAATAAAGCTCCGGTGACACCAGTTGATGCACCCAAAATCTTAGATTGCTCATTTTGGACGGCTATAGCACCAGAAATAGTCTCTTTATCAGCCGCAGTCAACTTGTATGAGGCTTGTTGAATTGCCTCATCAGCTTTGGTGATTGTGGCTTCGGGTATATCTGCTATAGGTGTTTGTTGAGGCTGTAATCTCTCATTATTGGTAATATCTTGGAATCTAGCTAAAATCTCCTCTGGAACTTGTGAATCGACCGTCCATTTTTGCTCTGGATATTGACGGCGCAGCTCATCAACTACCTTACCTGGGACTTTGTTGAGAGCTTGTGCAAATTCTTTAACAATCATGATTTAGGCTCCTAAAAACTTTTCGGGGTGATTTTTTAATTCAATAGCTACCTTCTTTAAAGAACCTTTGGCTAAAACGTAACTTCTAATTCTTTGAAGCACAGGTAAATGCCAGTTTGTCAACTTTGCTCGTCCGTTTAGCCCTCCGTTATCTTCGTCCCGAAAATCCTCAAATTCTGGCAGGTACAAAGAAGCTAAGTCTAAATACTTTTGGAACTGTCTAATTCCAACTGATGGCTCCAATTGTTTGGCTGCCTCCTCTCGTGTTAACAATTGTTCAACTACACAGCTTCCCTGAATTAGCAATGGTTTCGGCTCCTAGAGTTCCGATTGAGTTCCGATTGAGTTCCGGTACTGATAATACTAATAATAAAAAAACCACCGACTGGTGGGGAGGGTTTTTCTAATGGCTTAGTGTTTGGGAAACACTAACTTCTTAATAAGTAATTATGAATTGCCCCAAAGTGATTAAGTACATACGGCTTTGGTTCGACAAATCTGGAACTGCTTTCATCAGCTAACCAGTTTTTTAGTGCCTCAACTGAGTAACCTGACAAACGGCTCATTTGGTAAGTCGAGAAATTATGGACTTTTTTAAATTCTTTAGGATGTATTGGCTTAATACCAATATTTTTCATTACGATTGCTCCTACTATTTGTGAAGCTATTGTGGGAGTATTCCATTCCTTAACGTACTATACCGTATAAACATTTGCAAGCATAACGCAAACTGCCGTACTATCTTTATATTATTTCTCTGTTGTGTATGCCGAAATCAGGATTTAAAACAATCACAGTACCGGACTGGATTGTTGATGAAATTAAGAGACAGCCTGACTATAAAGGCAATCAAGCTGCCACTTTGGGGGCGCTCGTTAGGGATGGTGTTGCGGCTCGTGGCGGAGAATTGGAAAACCCAGCAATATTACTTGCACAAGTACTGAATCACTTACCTAATTGGGAGCGGCGCGAATCCTGGGAGTTAGCGCTGACTATTTTAAGTTGGTTGCAAGAAACAGAGCATAATGCTGATTGATCAGATTGATAAAATTGGTTCATGGGTAATTTTGGTGAAATGCTTTCTTTGGTAAAACTAATTCGCGGTCAAGATAACACGATTGTAGAAGCAGATTTAGTAGAGCTATCACAAAAGCACGTCGATGATTATGCCCACAAGTGGAAAGAACAATTGAACCTGCATGACCAATCAGACAAATTTTGGGACTGGGAGTTTAAACTGGAGTTTGTCATTAATAGACAAGCAAACCGCGAAGGCTACGCGATTGAATACAAAGATGAAACTCAAGGATTAATGCTGATTGAAACCCAAATGCACGGTTCTCGCCTGATAGAGGGTAAACGCTTGGTATACATTGATGGCATAGCTACCGCACCCTGGAATCGGGCATATATCCAACGTCCTCCGAAATTAAAAGGTGTTGGAACTGCATTCTTAGCGTTTGCCAGAACTCGCAGTTTAGAGCTAGGTTATGAGGGAAGAGTAGGGTTACACTCACTACCTGGAGTAGAAGAATTTTATGATAACCAAGGCATGATTGATGTGGGAGAAGATGAAGATTACGATGAACTAGTTTATTTTGAGTATGGAGTTTTTCGTTCTCCTGTATGAGGTAGTAAAGCTAAATGAGTCAATTATTTGATGAACAATCTTTAAGAAAAAGTGTTGAAGCTGAGGATAAAGTTGGTGGCAACATTGGGGCTGGATTAGATTGGGGGTCAGGATTTGGTTCTTTAATGGGCAATCTAGAACTGTTGGGACGTTTCACGACGTTGCGTATTTCTCTAAATAGAGAAGTGCGGTTGCTGCTGAATAATTGGAATTTAGGTACAGCTACGAAAATTGCTGTAAAAACTGCAAGAGAAAGAATACTTGAAAATTTTAGACTGCCGACACCAGAGGTAAGAGAATACATACTTGCTACTCTGGAAAATGATCAGCTTTATGGTGAAGAATTCATTTCTAATCGAGAGATACTGCGCGAACTGCTTGGGTTGTTATTAAAACAAGAAGATTGGGAAACCATTGCAGCAGTCGCAGCAGATTCGTTAAAGAAAGAAATTATACATCAAGCTGTTGGTGAAAAAATCTCAGCATAATTTATATTTTCAAAAAAAATGAATGATTTTGTTTGTGAACAACAAAGTTTTTTACAAGATGATATGACAACTTTTGAAGTTTCCATGCGATCTCTCCTATTATTGTCTTAATTGTGTTTGTACTACTTGCTGCTGCCTTTTCTCTACCAAAACCTGACCAATAGATCCCCCAGTACCCAGCCCAAACATTCCTGTCGCAATCATGTACATTGCATTCTTGCCAAAAAATTGCACCCCTAAATATCCGATAGATATGGCCGCTAATGTGCTGGCCAGACTTACAACAATTACTCGTGCTTGATTCCGTTTCATAATTTAAATTCCTTTTCTTTATAGAGATTATGAATCCTTCTTTTGTTTGACTAGCACCGAACGTAAATACTGTCGGCAAGCTGCTTCTCCCCGATACATCAGAATACGAAGGGCCTCGACTTCTTGTATCGGAGAAACACAAATCTCAGCGATGGCTGGAATCAGATCCTGTTGTGAACGCACATAGTCTTGATGGTGCTGCTCTAATTCCTGAATCTTAGAATTCAATTGCTGTATTTGCCGTAATGCTTGAGTTAAGGAAGATTCTTTATTTTGAGAGCGATTATTCAAAGTGAATGTCATATTATTGCTCCTATGTACAACATTAGATTGCTCGACTGACCAATCAGGACATTTTTCATCAAGTAACCGTAGGGATGAACAGTATTTAGTACTGCCCGTTGAGAAGGGAGGCTCATCTTTTATTGTTGGTTTTTTCGGCGGTTCGTGTTTGGATAATAAAGCGCTGAAGTCGTAAATCGTTACTGTTGATTTGAGTTCTGGTTCAGGTTTTGGTTTTGACTCTATGGGGAGTTCAGGATTGCCCAAACCAATTGCATATTTAATTTCTTGCTCCATGACCGGATTCTCCTTGTTGAGAAAATTGCTCTACCTGCTCGATTGCGTCCACTATTTCTCCCAAAATATTGAAAGCATCGTTTAGCACAACATCATTTGAGGTAGAAAAGTGTTCTGACGATTGAATTTTACGATAATCTTGACTACTCCCCACAAGCCGCAACGTATATTGACATCCTTGTAAGATAGTCCGAATTTCTGCTGTGGTTAATTTGATTTCCATTGGTGTGTTCTAACGTTGAAAAACTGAATTAATTTCGCCGCTATCAATAGCATTTTTGGCATGGCTAACAGCTTGTGTATGATTATCAAAGGTTTTAGTTGAAGGTGATGCCCAAGTTGTTTTCAAAAAGCCCTGCTTCCCAACATGAACATCCACAGCACCATCTGATAACTCAGTTGTCTCAATTTTGTAGCCGCCATGTTTAGTTTTGTACTCTTTCATTGCCGTTAACTCACCTAAAATTTATCTCGTTGAATACTGAGGCTTGCTCCGACTAAAGAAGTCCCTAAGAATGCGGAAAAACTTACTAGCATTGCACCCAAGCAAATATTTTTCTGTTGCTCCCAACCAGAGATGATTATGTTGGGATTATTAGTCTCAATAATCTCCAGCCCCCAGCAAGCCATTGCTCCAACTCCCGAAAAGCCAGTCAACAGCAGAGAGATAATTGCAGTTGTTTCTATGATGCGGTCGAAAAAAATCCTGGGGTTGAATCTTCTCTTAGTACGGCGGCGAAGAACCAATTTACTCTTGTGGTCTAATTGAGATTGGTAAACAACTTGCTTATGGTTAGTCATTTGGAATCCTCCAATTGAACATAGAAACCAGCACCTGTATTGGTAATCTTTACTTTTCTTTGATTGACCAAGCATTGAATCACTCCCAGGCTAAATTTAATACTGCACAACCGTGCGCTACCCCCACAGCGATGAAGGTATTGTAGGCACAATGAGGACTGGTCAGTAGAGGTGGGATGAGTGGATTTTTTCGGCATAATCTTGGTTATTACTCTATGATTTGTAAATGATGAGAATTGAAAAAAGATTGGGATGTTTAGAAAACTAGAAAGCTAATGGAACTGAACTAAATCTGCTGGGTTGTTGACAACAATGCCCGTGTTTGTTGTAGCTGCTTGTACTTGTCCCAATTCCTGGGATTATGATGTGATAACATTGACTCTTCAAATTCCCAGTTCTGAGAATTGGTATCGAAAAACTCAATGGCTGCATCAAAACCACACTGCAAAAATCTGGTGTATGATTCTTCCGAACAAAGAATTGATTCGGCAATTGCAGTCAAAAGTTTGAGGTTGGTTTCAGTAGCAGCACCTTCTTTGTGGAGCCATTCAATTGCTTCCAAGAGTTGTTGTTTAGCAGATGCCGCAGTAGATTCAGGTAATGCTGCGATAGGAATAAAACCTGTTAGTTGTTTCATGTTTGATTTGCTCAAAAATTATCTAGTTCTGCAACACCTTCATCAGTTGCAACTTTGCGCTGAGATTTGGCTTTGGTAATCTGGAATTCGTTCGCTTTAATTACTGGCATTGCAGCCTCTTTGACTGCTGCTTTTGCTTGGTAATAAAGAAATTGAACTACACCGTCCGCATCTTCTTCATCTTCAACCTGCGCCCATAAAGAACAACCTAATTCGAGAGATTCATAATTGCCCAAGTTAAATTTTCTGGAATAACTAACTGAGACAGTACCGATTTTCATTGACTTGTTTGAACCGCTAATTTATGTAGTGGCGACTCAGAGGTGAATCGCCTTTTTCGTGTCTGATTACCGCTTGTTACCTTGCGGCATTGCTGTCTGATTCTGTCCTTGCAGAGATGCCCTCGCTTCAGTTTGCGAAACCGTGGGTAATGCTGGTGCAGTGACAGCGTTACTAGCCCATCGCTCGTAAGTATCGTTTGTTACCCAGTGAATTGTTGCCCCAGATTCAGCACCAGAGCGAATCATTTCTGCTGCCTCTAGCGCATCCTTTTCAAAATCAGATTGAGGATTGCGATAGCTCCACTGAATAAACCAGTACGTTCCCAGTGTTCCTTCTACTTTCTGAAACTCGGCACAGAAAATGTAGTTTTTGAGTACGCTAGCGATCGCACCGAAGCAGAACTCTTTGGGATCTCCCGGCATCCCTTCCTCGCACCACTGCTGGAAGGCACGATGGGCGAAGTGATTGTAGAGTCCAGCAAAATTGTCTTTACTACGACGATGGATCAGGAAAGAAAGCAGCATGGAAGCTGGCCCCTTGAACTGGTCTTTGAGTCCGCCAGCTACCGGAATCACCCAGAGTTCAGTAAATGGCTCATTAGTAAAGTTCTCGTTGATGGTCAAGGCACGGTCAGGGCGAGAGATTGCGATCGCAAAGTCAGCTTTGTTACCTTTGAGATATCCTCCTGCTTGTGCTTCTAGAATTGTCAATTTTGGGGGACAATCGAGAAGAAATTGCCCGTATTCTTTAGCGCAATTCGCTTGTAGTTTCGGTTGGCTGGGTGGAATGAGGAAGACGCTGTTGTTGATTTTGATGGTTTCCATAATTGCGTTGTTGTTGCTAAAAATTGCGTTGATACTGGATAGTGTTCGACTTAGCTATTTATGACAATTTCAGGAATTGTTTTTAATTCGTATTTCAGCACTTCGAGTTGATATAGCCGCTTTTTAATCTCTGCTTCTAGAAGTGTTTTTAATTCCTGCGGCTTGAGCAATTAAATCTCATTCTCTAAGTGATTTTCTTCACTACTATCAACCATCTCAATGCTAAGTCTTGTACATAAATCGCTAGCTTTTACACCGATAACTCCTGGTTGAATTTCAGTAGATAATTCCTCAATTATTGAATGAAATCCAGGGTCTTCATCATTAATTTCTACTTCAATCAAACCTGCATTATTCGATATAACAGTTGCCCAATTTGGCAAAGTTTGAGGAATATTAGTTGCATAGAGTTTCATGATTTTGTCTCCTGATTAAACTTGATTTCAACGACTTCTTCTACACAACCCATTGCCTCGCTCAAATAATGCAGAACATCACCCAAGTGAGTCGCTGCTTCTGGGTCAATCTTTTTATCTGCAATCAACAAAAGCCAGTTTTCGTTTTGGGCAATCGCCTGAATTTTCAGGTAGCAGGAGTTGAACTCTTGTAGGATTTCTATGGGTGACATTGGTTTATTCAATGAGTTGTGGTGTTCCTATTTGGATAAAATTTAACTTTGCTCCTTGCCACACAGGTGGGTCTATCCTGCCCACCCGTTTCCTTACTCACGCTGCAACTAAATCTCTAGTTTTTGGCACGTATCTCTTTAACCGTTCCCACTCGTCACTCGTCAGTGCATCAAATTCTTTATCGAACAAATCCTCTTCCGTGGGTGGTTCTCCCGTAGCCGTTGTTGATACCCTTGCCACATTCATAAATTCGTCTAGTCCAACTGCTGCATCAACCGACTTGGCGTATCGAATCTTATCTACCGCATTTGACCAGTGGGTGATGTGCTGAAATATCACCCCAATCATGGAATCATCTGTGTAGACTCGATAAGTTCTGGGGCAAGCTCCATTGACGTAAACGAGCGTGTAACCAGGGATTTCGATAATCTCTGCATTCGGGTCTGTTGGCGGTAGGAGTATTTTCTCTGGGGATTCATCCCAATCGGCTTCTTGAAGAGAAAATGGGCTAATCATATTGCAATATGCCATGATGATTTCGATCGTCTAAATTTCGTTGTCGAGGCGATTGCTTTTCTCTTGGACTGCAACCGCCTTTCTCACTTTCAGTACCAGGAATTTCTTTCACCTCTGCATTCGCATCTGTCGCAGGTAGGAGAATTCTCTTGGCAGTCATAGAAACCCGGATTTGAAAGTGTGATGTTACTTGCTGTGTTATGTGCAATGATTATTTGTAATTGCATATAGGTGGCGATTGCAGTTGTCTTGGTGTGCAATCGCCTTTCTTACTTCCAGCAACTTACGCCGCTACAGTCGCTCGGACTCCCAGCAGCGCAATCACATCTTTGGCACTGCCAGCAACCCGATTTACCCCGTACTGTCTTGGTCTTGCATACCAGCCTTGTTGATAGCACCCGACGAAGCCAACAAAATGCCCGTCTTGATAGAGTTTGGTGCTGAATGATAACCAATCAATCTCACCGTAGTACAGACCAAAAACAGTGCAGGCTTTTTCTAGTTCATCGCTGAGGCGTTCATTGCGCTCCAATGGAGTTTCCGGTAGAGTCGCTTTGACCTCTGCAACTCTTGTAGCGAACCAATTTCTGTCAAAGGGTAGCCGTCCAGCACCGACTAACTGCACCCAGACTGTGATTCCGCCTTCGATCCAGATAGTGCGGATTGATTCGGGTTCGACTTCAATAATCTCACCAATGATGCGGCGATCTCTGCTGGTGAGAGGATCTTGGGTTGGGGCTACAGCTTCGGCTTGGGATTCGATGTGGCTGTATAGTTCTGCTTGGGCTAAGGTTTGTTCATCAACAGAATAATCGACAATTGCTTGTCGTGTATGAGTTACATACGTCATAATAGAAATCTCCAATTTATTTGGGTAAAAGGCGATCGCTTACTTCTTGGTCGGAGGGGCGATTGCCTTTGTTATGTGTGCAAACAACGTTGTGGTTTAGCACAACGCTCTCAAAAAGATTTGGCGTAGCCATATATTTGTGACTCAAAGCCAGTGGCATTTGAGTGATACCAAAACAGGAGATACAGCGTATCAGGCGACGTGTACGACTTCAAAAGCTTCAACTGCCGTCGTCCTGCTGGTACTTTCTTATTCAGTGCAAATCCATTTCCCGACTGTGTACCCCTCGCCTTCTCTGGTTGTGCCAGTGCTTCGGTTACTCATCAAGCGGTGACTTTGGATTGTGCTGTCAAAGTTCTGTAGTTTTTAGTGCTTCTTTATTTATTGAAGAGGCATAACACTTTTTCCTCCTTGTTAATTACAAGTCTAACTTGGAATACAGCCTGATGTCAAGAGGTAAACTTGTATTTTTATAAGTTTAATTTGTAAATATATTGAATGTTTTTGTATATTTCAAAGTCTGAGTGCTAACATTTGTACTAGTGTTAGGTAGCGGAGTACATTTAAGGTGTTGATTTTTGTGAATCAGACTTTGATTAAGTGGAAACTAAAAGAGGTAATGGCAAGATATGACATCAAGGCGGGCGATCTTGCCAATGAGTTAAATCTCAGTGCTAATTCAGTATCAAATTTACGGAAAGCCAAAACAATGCCACGCTTGGATGGTCATTCCCTAAATAATCTCTGTAATGCACTAAATCGTCTAGCGCACGATTTAGATAGGCAGATTACTCCGTTCGATTTAATTGATTACACCCAAGATTCAGATACTTCTGCCTCTTCTGAAAACCCTAACAGCAGTAAGAGTAGCGCACTAAGTCAAGGCCGAAAGTCTTCAGCAATTGATGCTGAAAATCAAGCCTGTTTAACGGCTGCATAGCAAAAGCGATCGCCGCCCGTCACAGCAATGCGATCGCCTGCTCAATCCGTTTACCACAAAGTGAGCTAATTATAATGCTGCCACATTTTTGGAAAATCCATCTGACAGCTACCCAGTTCACTTTGGTTAAACTGCAACACCCCAACTTTCAAGCATTTACCGTAGTGGGCAAGAAAAATGCTGACACTAGAAAAAGAACAAACAACAGCACTCGATTACAGTGTTATCAACACCAGCATCCAAGAAACCTTTACCGCCATCGACCGATTCGAGTGGCAAGCGGTAGATGAAATTCTCCAGATGAGGGAACAACAGCTTTACCTGCAAGCTGGATATAAAAACTTTGAAGAATACTGCCAGCGTGAGTTATACGCCTGGGGCGGATACCGACGAATCAACCAACTGCTAGGAGCTAAAAAGGTCATAGACGCAGTTGGCGAATTGGGCGGACACATCAAAAATGAGCGTCAGGCTCGTCCATTACTTCGTTTAGTCAAGGAACCAGAGAAACTAAAACAAGCTGTAGCGATCGCTCTCAAAGATAACCTGTCCCCTGGTGAATCAGACTTTGCGGCCGCTGCAAATATTGTGGTTCCTCAACTTCCACGCAAAAAACATATTGTTCAGGAACCAATGGTTCCCAAAATTCAAGAACCAGTGGTTCCTCAATTTGCTAAAGTCACTGTTTCACAACAGTCACACCCAAGATATGGAGAAGATGGAACCATTGAGGCAGACGCACCAAATCATTGGCAACAGATTGTCACTTTTACTGATGGCGAGAGGTTGTTGATCAACAATGCTGATTTAGATGCCCCAAGTGTTCCATTTTCCAGAGAGCGGAACTATCCACCAGAATATACGGAAGCGATCGCTGCTATCGAAGAACGCCATAGACAGGAGTTAGAGCGACTGGAGCAGGATTTGAGGGTTGGCTTGCTTTCAGAAGCCACAGCCAATGCAGAAGAACAAGTACAAGAGCAAATCCAATCTCTGCAAAACCTGTACAAGCAACAAAGGGAGCAAAATATCCAGTTGCAGGAACGGCTGGATGAAATGGAGGAGTTACGCAAACTGGAGGCTGAGAATCAACAACTCAAGCAGCGTATTCAAGATTTGGAAAACGCAGTACAAGAACGTCCTCAACAGCAGTGGGGGAATACCATGACCCAGCAAGCTACCAAAGCTTTAAACAAACAGGTGAAGCAAGCCCTGGAAAAGACAATTGATTTGCGATCGCTAGCGCAGGAACCCCCCAAGGAAAATGCCCAGGAATGTCTGCGACTCATGGGCATGGCTTTGAAGAATCTCGCCAGCGCTATGAACAATACCCAAGCCTTGGAAGCTGCTGCGATAATTCTGGGGAGTGAACCGACACCATCTGCGATCGCTTACCGTGCCGAACAATTGGAAATGCTACCCCAGGCTGTCAGTGACATTCGACGGGTGCTTTCACAGCCTGGGTGTACGTGGCAAGAGTTATGGGCAGTGGTGCAAGAGTATGAGGTGATTAAACAAGATTATTGGGCGGAATTGACCACTCAGGAAACAGAGTTAATTACCGCACTCCAGAACACATCCTCTCAACCAGACACTATTGGCATCGGTTCTATTGTTGCCCACGCTGACCCATACCGTACTTTGTATGTCGAGAGGGGTGAAGTCGTAGAGGATTTAGGCGAGGAAGTAGTTGTGGCTTGGGATTGCTGGAAGGAGCAATCGAAAAAGACTGATAGGTATTCACGAGACGAGTTGAGATTCTGGCAACCTCAATAGCCTCTCAATGTATCGGTAACTTTTTAGACAAATAAATGCACGTATCAAGCCCTGCATCACAGTGGGGGATATTTCCGTGCGTCAATATAAATAGGAGATTGTACAATGACTGTAACTATTACAAAACCCAAGCTCAAAAAGTCTGCTGCTAGCAAACCACAATCACCATATAAAAGGCTTCATGTGATTATTCCCATCGAAGATATGCTGTGGGCTTCGCAGCAAAAGCCCTCAGTGACGCAATTGTGGCAAGAATGCTGGACGGCTGACCCTTATGGTTCTCGATGGATGCCTTTGACCTCAGCTTTAGGATACAGTACTTTTATCTCTGCGAAGAAAATTCTCTCCGACAGTGGCCTCTTCATCTTCAAACCCGACAAGTCGATTCAGGATGGCAGGGAAACGGCTAGCTGGATGGTAAGGAATTTGCACGGCAGCAGAATGAAGGAGTTCTGGGAGAAACCCAATGCTGAAAATCAGGAACCAAATGCTGAAAAACGAGAACCAAATGCTGGGGATTCAGAGAAAGATGCTGGCTGTGAAGAAATGGGTGCTTTGTATAAAGCATCTATTTTAAGTCAAGGTCAATCAGAGCAAGGGTTTCAGGAACCCTCACGAACTGTTCAGGAACACCTCACAAACTCTACAAAAGAGTTTGTGAGGTGTTTCTCTGACACGCTTACACAGATTTCGCGTGAGGAGGAGACGGCTCACGCGCCTTTGGGGGGCGCTTCGCCTCAGACTGTTCAAGGCGTGTCAGAGAAGGAGGAAGAATTACCTGCGGTAACGGACTGTACATCGCTGACGCTTGTGGATGCTGTACAGGGTGAATCTGTTTTGTTGTTGGCTGAAAAGCAGAATTGTGGTGTTGAGCCGAAAGACTGTCATGAAGGTACTTGTTCCGCCGCGCCCGTCGCTCAAAATGAGAAATCTTTAAATTCTGCGATCGCTAATCAAACACCAGAGCTTCTAGAACAGGGAAATTCAGCTTTGTTGTCAGGAGAAAATTC
>NZ_JBALEQ010000056.1:0-31845 GCF_036917775.1 Nostoc sp. | reverse complement strand
TTAGTTGTACGTGAGCATATTTTTGCAAACCTTAGCAGTCATGGCATTATCTAGACTCCATAGATGATGTTTTTTGTCAATGCGTAAGTCCTAGTTATATATCAATACGCTTGGGTGAAGCAAAGCGCAATCCAACAAAGCTATGAAAATGTTGGGTTTCGTTGCTCAAACGCCACTTGCTTCTCCCTTGGTGCTAGCCTCTCCCTTTGGGAGAAGGGGAGACCGCGAACAAGTCGGGAAACCGCAAAGGCGTAGTGACTCCTCAACCTATACAAATTAAGGTTTTTGGCGCTAACTGAACTATATTGAGTTATATATTTTTAATAAAATTTACAAAAAATGAATCGTTTGTAAGAGTCTATATATTTATGTCCTTACCAACTTATTTATAACAGCAATTTCGTATAGTTGTATTATTTTAACCTCAAATCCAGATAAAACCTGTTCTATGAATGGCAAGTAGCCTATTATTACTTCTAGTATTACTTAAGTAATTTCACCCATAAAAATTGGTAACTTGACTTTTGAAAATCAGTCTTTTATTTAATACTATAAATTGTAAAAAACTCGTAAAGAAAAGCTTAATAATTGATTAATATTATATTTCATCATACTATTATTAAGTATTGGAGTATAGTTAAATATGATTTATTAATATCTTTGACTACATTACATAAGTCAATTTTCTATTAATTTTACAGTTTAAATGTACTACCGTTTTAGTTTATGGTAATAATTGTTGGTTTTTACTTAAAATAATCAGATAATAAGTAGCAATGACAGCACAATTCTTCAATATAGATCAGCCATTGCGTTCACACAAAGTTAGACGAATTTTGCTAGTTGAAGACCATTATCTCAATAGATTGTTACTGAGTGACTATCTAAGTTACTCTGGGTACGATGTCCAAAGCTTATCTGAAGGTTCTACTTTTTTCTCGACTATAGATAAATTTAAACCAGATTTAATGTTATTAGATTTAAAGTTACCAGATATTGACGGTTATTCGCTCTTAAAACAAGTCCAGCAAAAACCTGATTTGTCAAAAATACCTATCATTGTGGTTTCCGCTTTTGCTTTTAAAGCAGATCAAGAATTAGCTATGAGTTTAGGCGCACGCCGATATTTTGTCAAACCTCTAAAACTCAAGGAGCTTATACTTACAATTGAAGAAGAGTTGACTTTTTACCACAGATAGAGTTTTTTACTTTGCATACCTTTATTCGGCTTTTTGCTCTTCAATGAACTCTTCAACTTGCTGACTAATATGTTGTACAGAAGTACCAATTTTTAAAATTTTATTTTGTACTTGTGCTAACAGCAAAACTGCGGTTTGCAGCTCATTGAGCGTTTCAGCCATAGCTTCACGGTACTGGGCTTCAAAGTCCTGTAGGTTCATAGTTTAACTGTTACCTTAACTATTATCATAACTATATTTATAATGATAATCGTAAATATAACTTTCTAAATCCGTTAAATCGCTTAATATGATAATTTAAATTGATCATCAAAATTACTGTTTATTGGTAATTAATGTAGCTGCCATTTTTATAAGCATATATCTGAATATCTATTAAGTTTAACTAAGAATATATAAAGCTAATAACTCAATAAAATAAAGTTTTAAATAATAAAACACTATCTATATTAGAATATTAATTCTAGCTTGAAAAAGCTAAGTTTTGATTCTGACAGTAACAGATGATAAATAAGATAATAGCTACAAAAACTCTTATCCGCTCCAAAATTATGATATGTGCAGCAAGGCATCTAGTAACCTGTGGTGGAAGTTACTTACCTTGATTTACAAGTAGATTTTGCCCCAAGTCTTTTTGGTGGCAGGATTTACGCCAGCTCCCTCGTAAACCAAGCAACCTGCGGGTACTCCGTTGCATAACTCGTAGGTAGCCGCAGAAGTATCTATAGACTAAAAATATCTTTACTTTATATTTAATTGATAATTACTCTATGAAATCGGCACGAAAAAAGAATTTTTCTTAAAATAGAGAAAGATTACCTAATTTTGGTTGTGACAATATCTACTCAAATACTACCACTGGTTAAAGAGCCGGAACGACTGGAAAATCGTCTAGCCGAAATTCCACCGGAACCGGGGGTTTATTTCATGCGGGACAACAGCGATCGCATTATATATATAGGTAAGTCACGTAAATTGCGATCGCGTGTTCGTTCCTATTTCCGCGATGGCTACAACAAAACTGAACGCATCGCTACGATGGTTAAGTTGGTGACAGAAATTGAATTCATCGTCACTGATACTGAAGCGGAAGCTTTAGCGCTAGAAGCCAATTTGATCAAGCAGCACCAGCCATATTTCAACGTGCTGCTCAAAGATGATAAAAAATATCCCTATCTCTGCATTACTTGGTCAGAAGATTATCCGCGAATTTTTATTACCCGTAAACGTCAATTCGGCAAAGAAAAAGATAAATTTTACGGGCCTTATACTGATGCTGGTTTATTACGAGAGATTGTCCGTATCTGCAAGCGCATCTTCCCACAGCGACAACGCCCTCAACCACTTTTCAAAGACCGTCCGTGCTTAAATTATGATTTAGGGCGTTGTCCAGGTGTGTGTCAAAAGCTGACTTCACCAGAAGAATATCGCAAAATTGTGCAAAAAATAGCGATGGTATTCCAAGGGCGAACTCAGGAACTGATTGATATTTTGACTCAACAGATGAATACAGCAGCTGAAGACTTGAACTTTGAGTCAGCAGCACGGATTCGCGATCAAATTTCTGGGTTAAAGTCGCTGACTGCTGACCAAAAGGTATCCTTACCAGATGATACAGTTTCACGGGATGCGATCGCACTGGCAGCTAACGAAGAACACGCCTGTATTCAACTATTCCAGATTCGCGCTGGACAATTGGTAGGACGTTTGGCTTTTGTAGCGGATGCTCATGCAGAACCAGGAGCCATTTTACAACGAGCTTTAGAGGAGCATTACCAAACTGCTGACTCAGTAGAAATACCCTTAGAAATTCTGGTACAGCATGATTTACCAGATGCGGAAATATTGGCGGATGTCTTAACTCAACGTAAAGGCAAAAAAGTCACAATTTTGACTCCTTTACGCCAAACTAAGGCAGAATTAATTGAGATGGTAGAGCGAAATGCCCAGTATGAATTGCAAAGAATGCAGAAATTTGGCGATCGCAATCACCAATCAATGCAAGATTTAGCAGCTATTCTCGATTTACCAGATGTACCCCACCGTATTGAAGGTTATGACATTTCCCATATTCAAGGGTCAAATGCTGTAGCTTCCCAAGTTGTGTTTATCGACGGTTTACCCGCTAAACAGCATTATCGCCACTACAAAATTAAAAATCCCACGGTGACGGCGGGACATTCAGATGATTTTGCTAGTCTTGCTGAAGTTATTGGGCGACGCTTCCGTAAGTATGCCGAAGATCCACAGTTGTCACGTTTGGGTAATCCAGATTGGCCTGATTTAATCATGATTGATGGTGGTAAAGGTCAGTTATCTTCAGTTATTGCTGTTTTGCAAGAGATGAATTTATTAGAAGACTTGCGAGTTGTGAGTTTAGCAAAGCAGCGAGAAGAGATTTTTTTACCGGGAGAATCTAAACCCTTGTCAACTGATGCAGAACAACCAGGGGTGCAATTGTTGCGACGGTTGCGAGATGAAGCGCATCGGTTTGCAGTGACTTTCCATCGTCAGCAACGCAGTGATAAATTGAAGCGATCGCGTTTAGATGAAATTCCTGGCTTAGGACATCATCGACAAAAGCAGCTACTAGGGCATTTTCGCTCAGTTGATTATATTCGCCAAGCAACAACCCCACAACTTGCTGAAGTTCCAGGAATTGGGCCGCGTTTAGCTCAAGAAATTTACGATTATTTTCATCCTGCTTGAGAATACTAACAGCCTGTCAAATTTTAATTGATGGGTAAAAAATTTTGTAGTAAATAATTGAGTGTTTAGAAAATAAGATCCAAAAACGCGATAAATCGCCGTCTCTACAAAGGACTGATTATTGTAAAGACGGCGATTTATCGCGTCTCTTCCCTTAACCGAACCTTATTAGTTCCATTCTCACAGAGAATTTAGTTAAGGTTATCTGCGAAAATTTAAGATGTGTAAATACCTTAAATTTACGGTATCTGATCAGTATGCTAATTTTGATTAAATTATTTCACTAGATTTTAACCTTATAAATCTTGTTAGCAAAGATTAACTAAATCTTAAGATAGAAATTTTGTTACTAAATATACAGTAATTTATTGGTTTTAATTTTTGAATACAAGAACGGCTTTTTTTGTATTAGTCTGAAATGACTATAAATAAGGCACTCTCAAGGTATTCTTCATAGGGATCAGTAAATCACTAAGCGGGATTTAATTAAAAAATAATTTATGTATCTAAAGTAGGAGGGTAATATCACTTAAATTCTAGGATAATATACAAAGATATCGAAAAGTTTTCAAACCTGAAATTTTGTTTAAAATAATCAGCCAATATTAAGGTTGTTTGTTAAGTTGGGTCAAACCAAAATTATTGCTACTTTAACTGGCAGTCTTCTCAAATAAAAAATAAATTACAACCAGGGGTTTTAAAATGCAGACAGTACAAAAGATTTACTGCCCAAATTGCGGCTGCCAAGCAGAACGTTATTATATTTCTGATAGTCAATTAACTCGAACACAATGCTCTAGTTGTGATTACTTGATGATTAGCTGTACTCGTACTGGCAAAGTCATTGAGGCGTATGCACCAGGAATTTATGCACGGCGCTAGATAATAAAAATTAAAAATTGGAGAATGTTTTCTCTAATTTTTAATAATAAAGTCACTTTCTGATAAATTCTGAAAGCTTTACAAGTTTTTATTCTGTTGTCTGAGTTGTTGCTGTCGTCTCTGTTCTTGTAATCTAAATTCTTGCTGTTGTCTAATTTGTTGATCTTGTCTGAGTTGTTGATCTTGTATTCTCAGTTGTTGCTGTCGGGAGAATTCTTGCTGTTGTATTCTCAGTTGGTCTTGTTGTAGTCTAAATTGTTGCTGGCGGAGCATTTCTTGGCGTTGTCGTGTAAATTCTTGCTGTTGTATTGTCTGTTGCTGTTGTAGTAGTTGTGGTTGTTGAAGGTTTAGCCGTAGCCATGTTTCCTTCATTCGTTCTTGTGTTTGCTGATTTTGCTCTGCTTGTTGTTGTCTGATTCTTTCTTGAAATGAATCTTGTGTCTGGGGATTCGTCTGAATTATTTGTGCATTAGCAGGAAAACTAATCGATAAAGCTTTTGCAAGCACAATCAATACTAGCCATGCTTTAAATAGCGACAAGCGATTTAACATATAGTTATTTCCTCAATTGTTATAGGTTGGATTTAGCGATCGCTAAACCCTTAAAATTTCAACACAATTACCCTATACAAGATAAATAGAGGGGCTTGGAATAGTTCACTAAAGCTAATATTTTATTTACCGTTATGGGTTTACGGGATACTTGCGGCTGACTACGCCAACATTCTTCATTCGGTGGCGTGTTCTAAATATTAGTGCGTTGGGAATAAGCTTGCTAAATCAAGGTTATATCTAGTACATTATGTTGATTTTGCATAAAACTCTCGCTTTTCAGATATTCATCACTAATTAAATTATACATTCAAATTTTTTACATGGGTTGCCGGATTTCCGTAATCCATCTACTTGGTACAGTTAAAGTTATAAAGCTTTTCAAGTAATTGAACTACATTATTTTCTGTTCTCTATCGCTCGTCGTAGTCTAAATAGCTGAAAACTTTTATAAAAAAGAATTTCAAGCGATTTTACACCATAGATAAACAGAGATAATTTGTTAGATATATCTGTGTTTATCTGCGGTTTCATATTCATTCATAGAATTGACTGCAACAAGTTTAATTTTTACTTGCTCTCAATTGTCCACAAGCAGCATCGGCTTCTAAACCACGAGAATAACGCACACTAACAGCAGTATTTTGTTGCTTAAGGACGTTGACAAATGCTTCAATGCGATCGCGGTTGGGGCGTTTGTAGTCTACTTCTTGGATGGGGTTGTAAGGAATCAAATTCACATGACATTGAAATCCTCGCATACATTTTGAAAGTTCTAATGCGTGTTCTGGTAAATCGTTGACACCAGCCAAGAGAACATATTCAAAGGTAACGCGCCGTCCAGTGATTTCTACATATTCTCGACATTCAGCCAACAACTCTTCTAGAGGATAGGCGCGGGCGCTGGGGATGAGTTTTTCTCGCAGCGCTTGGTTGGGTGCGTGGAGACTCACAGCCAGAGTGATTTGCAAATTATTTTGCGCGAACTGACGAATGCGATCGCGAATCCCAACTGTAGAAACTGTAAGCGATCGCTGTCCGATACCAATATCTTGATTTAGAGATTTCAGCGCTGCTAAGACATTCTCAGTATTCAACAACGGTTCACCTAGTCCCATGAACACGACATTGCTAACCCGTTGCTGAAAATCTTCTTGCACAGTTAAGACCTGATCGATAATTTCATGCCGTGCTAGATTGCGCTTATAGCCTCCCTTACCAGTAGCGCAGAAATCACACGCCATAGGGCAACCCACCTGAGTAGAGACGCAAACAGTCAGACGGGCTTTTGGGCCTTCTCCCCTTTCTGCGAAGGTGGGGATACCAACAGTTTCAATAATTTGGCCGTCTGTTAATCGTAAAAGATATTTGACTGTGCCATCGGGAGCTACAGAGCGGTAGTGTAAAGTTGAGCGCCCAACGGGGACTTCTGCTACTTCCGCACGCCATTGCTTAGAGAAGACAGAAATATCAGCTAGCGATCGCACTCCCTTATCGTAGATCCATTCATGCAGTTGCTTTCCTCTGTAAGCAGGTTGTCCTTGTTGCTGCACCCAAGCGCTTAACTCCGCCAGAGAAGCACCGAGAAGGGGAGGGATTAATTCTGATTTTTCTGGGTTGTGTGAGTCAACCTGAGATACAAGAGGCGTAGCAGACATAAAAAAATCAAGAGTTGATGTAGGATCTCTATCCTACACCTGCCAGATAAAGTTAGCCTTGACCAAAGAAGACAGGGAATTAACCAAAGGTTGTGCCGTTCCAGCCCCACATTGCACCCTTAGCGTCTGCAAACTCGATGTAAATCCGATTTTTCGGCACACCTAGAGTTTGGTTAATCTGCTGGCAAAAGTCTTGACTCATCGCTGCGGTTTGATCTGGCTTCATTGTGCCAATACTCTTAATTTCAATGTAGCAAACCGGTTCTGTATTTCCTGCAAAAGTCATAGGAATTTCTGGCTCAAAAGCAGTCATTACATAAGATTCTGGTTTTCCCAAATGTTTCGCTAACTTGGCAGATAGATTTAAAAGCATTGACTCAATTTCAGCTTTTTGAGGAGCAGATACAGAAGTTTGCACTTTAATTAATGGCATAGTACCGAATTAGAATTTTGGATTTTATTACACTGTTAAGTTTATCTAAAAGTAGAGTACAGTTTAATATGCTAAAAGTTTTTGCTAATAAGAATTTAAGCGTATTTTTTCCCTAGTTGCAGATAGATTTTTTAATACTACTGCCAATAACGTTAACCTCAAAGGTTATACCTGACTTTCTAGGCAACCATCCTATTTCCATAGCTTGTTTTATCCATGACGCTACGTCTTTTGGTGTTACTGCGGTTATTTCATACCTCCGCTCAATACTCCAAGCCCTAATCTCTCCCGATCCATCTTGAGGTTGTATTGGCACTAGTTCGCTATTAATGAGGCTGTACCCTTGTGGATGAAACCTATCAGTAATAATCACTAATACTGAGCCTGGCTCAGTAGCGTGTTCTACGGCAACATGGAGATGTTCTTCAGGATAGTCTGCTTGAGAGTTAGTAGCTTGTCTTCGGATTAACCAGATGAATGGTTCTCCATCAACTATTATTTTTCTGGTACCTTTTTTCGGTATTGACATCTCTGTTGCTATATTTCTTGGACTACTCTGAGCGAAATAGGTGATTATGTTCGGGATGATATAAACGCGATCGCCCTTCTGTTGTCGTTAGTGCTGGACTAATTATATAAAGCGTAGTACGAATTAGTTTTTCTTTATGAGTACATTCCGCCATTTCATTCAGAGGGACAACCTTAATTTTTTCATCAGGCCATCCGATGCGAAAGCAAATTGCAATGAGGGTTTCGGCTGGGTAATGTTCGAGTAGTTTAACTTGAGCATTTTCGACGTGACGCGCACTTAGATATAGACAGAGACTAGCCTGATGTGCTGCAAGAGTAGCTAATTCTTCATTGGCGGGGACTTCTGTACGTCCCCTGATGCGGGTCAAAATGATAGTTTGGACTAAACCGGGCACAGTTAGTTCTACTTTGAGTTTGGCAGCAGCAGCTTGAAAAGCGCTGATACCAGGTATGACTTCAAAAGGAATATTTGCCTCAGCGAGGAGGTGCATTTGCTCGTGGATGGCGCTGTAGAGACTAGGGTCGCCAGAATGGAGACGGACTAGAGATTTTTGCTGCGATCGCACCCTATCGATCATAATCGGCAAAATCTCTTCTAAAGTCTGATTCGCAGTTCTAATTATCTCCGCATCTTTTCGGCAAAGTTCTAAAATCTGTTCGGGTATTAGAGAATCAGCAAATAAAATCACATCAGCAACAGCCAGTAGTTTCTGCGCCTTCACCGTCAATAAATCTGGATCTCCAGGGCCTGCTCCGACAATATACACAGATGGTTCTATGGCATATAGTGTTTTTTTATAACTCAGGTTTTCTGTATATTCACTTTTAGAAGAACCCACGGCAATCCCTCAAAAAACTTTTTTGATATTTTCTCAGTATCTTTCCGGATTCACCCTCTTTCCTTAGTAGAGAGTAATGGTAGATGCACCCTGGTTAAGCCCTAGAAAATATTCTGGGGCATTTTTTATTTTTGGGAATTGGGAATTGGGCATTAGTTATTATTCTTTCTTCCTCTGCTTCCCCTGCCCCCTCTGCTCCCTCATCCCCTCATCCCCTCATCTCTCCATTCCCCTTCGGAGTAGGCACTACATCGGGTAAAGGGCGTTTGAGTAAGTAAAGCCAAGCTAATCCAACTAATCCAAATAAAATTCCTAGACTGCTGACTACTTGTGCCATTCGTAATGGCCCTAGCATCAAGCTATCAGTACGGAAACCTTCAATCCACAAGCGCCCCAAGCTGTAGGCTGGCCAGTAAACTAAAAACAGAGTGCCTACCTTTAAACGTGGCTTACCGGATAAAGACCGGAAAAACAACGTTATGAGTAGCGTAAACACCATTAAATTCCACAGAGATTCATACAAAAAGGTGGGATGGAAATAATCGAAACTAGCATATTCTAAAGGACGATGGTCTGGTGGAATATACAGCTTCCAGGGTAAATCAGTAGGATCGCCAAAAGCTTCAGAATTAAAGAAATTGCCCCAACGTCCGATCGCCTGCCCTAAAATCAGCGAAGGCGCTACTAAATCTGCCAGCTGCCAGAAAGAAACCTGCTTGATTTTGGCAAAGATTAACGCAGCCAAAACGCCACCAATAATTGCTCCATGAATGGCAATACCTCCTTCCCAGATAGCAAAGATTTTTCCTGGAGTTGGGGCATATTTTGACCATTCAAAGAAAACATAATATAGCCGTGCGCCGGGAATTGCCCCAATCAACAACCAAAAAAACAAATCGCCTAGCAACTCAGGATTAACATTACGGCGCTTTGCCAATTCTTGAGAAAGGATTACGCCAATTAAAACTGCTGTGGCAATCAATAAGCCATACCATCGGATACTTAGTGGCCCTAATTTCACCAGAATGGGCCCTGGAGAAGTAAATTGAAACGCCAAGAACAAGGCGGAAAAATCCAGTGCCATAAAAAATTACCTAGACAAGTTCGTTAACTACCCGCGCACTTTGCTAAGTACGGAGTTTTTTACATCTCGAATACTGAAACTACACTTAAAATTCAGCATCCATATTTAGGAGTCTAATTCCTAACGCCTAGTTGAGCATAACTTGTGTCACAAAAACAATTGAGTTTACCATTCTTGCTCAGAGCGCAAGATGGTAGATTTGAGTAAGTTACACAAAAGAGTTTCGATATAATCACCTAAACAACTTTGATATATCTAAAATTGTGATTGCTATTTATCCTGGTAGCTTCGACCCCATCACCTTGGGACACCTTGACCTCATTCAGCGTGGTTGTCGCCTGTTTGAGCGGGTAATTGTCGCTGTACTGCGGAACCCAAACAAAACGCCACTTTTTAGCGTGCAGCAACGGTTAGAGCAGATCCGTCTTTCTACACAACATCTACCTAATGTAGAAGTAGACAGTTTTGATGGTCTTACCGTAAACTATGCCCAAATGCGACACGCACAAGTTTTGCTTCGGGGTTTACGGGCTGTGTCAGATTTTGAAGTGGAACTGCAAATGGCTCACACCAATAAAACTCTTTCTACCCAAATAGAAACAGTTTTTCTAGCAACCTCAAATGAGTATAGTTTTTTAAGTAGTAGTGTGGTAAGAGAGATTGCAAGGTTTGGCGGCTCTATCGATCATCTCGTTCCCCCACACATTGCCCTAGATATATACCAATGCTACAATCACAACTCTCCAATGTTGAACCCAATCTCAACGGAAGCAATCCCCCCCCTGAAGAATATGTCGGTGGAGAGGGAAGCATAGATATTCAGCAGGAACTCAACCGCCTAGAGGAAATAGTTCTCTCTAGTCTCAGGATTCCTCTGACGGGACGCACTCTCATAGATGAAGAAAAGCTGCTGGAACAGCTTGATTACATCCGGCTTGCTTTACCATCGCTTTTTCAAGAAGCAGCAGCCATCCTTGAGCAAAAGGATGAAATTCTGTTAGAAGCGGAAGAGTATGGACAGCAGGTTGTTGAGGCCGCACAAGCAAAAAGAGCGCAAATCTTAGCTGAAAGCGATATTATTCAACAAGCTGAACAAGAAGCCGAACAACTGCGGCGACAAGTGCAACAAGAGTGTGAGGGAATAATGCAAGAAACCCTCACCGAGATTGAGCGCAAGCGGTATGCTTGTCAGCAAGAGTTAGAGCTTATGAGACAAACTGCGATCGCTCAGGCTCAAGATATTGAAGATGGTGCCGATCAATATGCTGATGGCATTTTGGGTAATATCGAACAGGATCTCAAAGATATGTTGCGAATTGTCACCAATGGACGACAACAATTGCAAATTGATAACCTCACGCAGCGCAATTCACCTCCCGGTAAAAAAAGATAGAGGTTCTAACAAGAGATGAGGAAAAATTCTAAGTTGGGTTTCGCTATTGCTTAACCCAACAATTTTTGCAATTCTCACAAATCAAATATGATTGCTATATTTATGTTTAAAATTCATCAAAAATGCAATTAATACCTGATTACAAGGTGTAAGTAAAATCTTCTACCAGCATACCGGGAACTAAACTACCTCCTAGTTGGCGACTATCATAAGTGCCTACTTCGGGAATAAATTCTTGAAAATCAGTCAAATCTACTAAATTTTCTCCCCAGAAGCGATACAGACTTTCATCGAAACGTAGATTTTCAATGGGAGCAATAATTTCTCCGTTTTCCACCCAAAAACAAGCATAACGGGTCATACCTGTGATTCTACCAGTTTGGCGATCGCTCCAATTTAAGTAATGCAAATTTGATAGATATAATCCTGTATCCAATCTCGGAAGAATCTGCTCAAATACTAAATTTCCTGAACCGATTTCTGGCGCACGGAGAGTCTCTGAACCATTAGCACCATTGGCAGTTTTTTGATATTCCTTAGCAGTGCGAGAATTAACCAGAGTGTTTACTAAACGTCCTTTTTCTATTACAGGTAACTCCGGTGCTGCCATTTCTCCCAACTCATTAAATCGGGGTACTAATCCGCGCTGAAAGTTTTCTTTCAAACTAAATGCTGGCGAAAGTTGTTTTTCTTGACGCGATAAAGCAGCTAAAGCACTATTTCCTTGTTGGATATCAGCTTCGCTGATAGCTCCCCAAGAAAGCATGAGTAATAAATCGGCAACAGCAGCAGGTGCAAAATAAGTTTTGTATTGTCCTCGTGGCAGTTCTTTACATGGACGAGCAAGCAATTCAAGTTGTTTTTTAGCTTCGCTGATTTTGGCTATATAAGCAGATTTATTCCAATCACTTCCTGCAAATGTGCCCTTAACTGCTTGTTCAGAAGCGGAAAATAGAGAATAATCTAAGGTAAAAGAATCAGTAGCAAACCAGTGTTTTTGACCACTAGAATCACCATAACCTTTAATTACTATTCCTCCAGCGTATATACCAGTAAAATCTAATTCATTAACTTCTTCTAATACACTTGATACTACTGCTTCCTCTGCTAATAAATTTCCAGAATGTACTTCACGACTGGTATTAGTTCCTGATGGTAAAACTAGATATGGATCGATGGGTAATAGAATCAGTTCTTCGCGTAATTCCTGCAAAGCAGAATATGCTAATTGCCAGTCTAGCTCCCAATTTCCAGTAAAGGGAAACTGCCTAACACTACTGCGTTGATCTGCCATCAGAGTCAGTTCAATCCACCCGTCAGCAACACAACCAGTTTGTCGCACTTTCGCATGATTAAAACGAGTGAATTGACTTCTTTCACTACTAAGTTTGACAGTGAATTGTTCATTTTCTGCTTTTTTTATAAGCAGAGTTTCAATCAGTCGATTAAAGCTGACTTCTAACGCAGATAATTCCTCAATTTTCATGGATATTAAATATTAATAGGGAATAAGCCGGGGGAAAGTTAGGAGTTAAGAGTTGAAGAGTTTTTGAACTCAAAACTCCTAAGTAGCTAGGCGTAAATAAATTAAAGCTTGTAGTAAGGACTTTAGTCCTTATCATAATTGTTCTGAGCGATAAATCGCTCACTACGAACTAGAATTTTATATTTAATTATGCCTAACTACTTAAGTACCAACTATTCACTCCTAACTCTTAACTTTTTCAACTTCCTCCACCAAAAACTTCGACATTAGCAAATACACAAACAGGGGAACCATGTCCAACCCAAATGGCCTGATTTGGTTCTCCTTTACCGCAATAAGGAGTACCATACATTTGCCAGTTTTCAGCATTTCCTACTTGGATTAAGCTATGCCAAAATTCTGGTGTTGTGGCGCGATAGTTAGGATTGCGGAGGGTTTTAGTGAGTTTACCATTTTCAATTAATTTAGCGTACTCACAACCAAATTGGAATTTGTAACGGCGATCGTCAATTGACCAAGATCGGTTAGATTCCATGTAAACGCCGTGTTCTATGCCGCTAATAATGTCTTCAAAGCTAGCGTTTAGAGGCTCTAAATTTAAGTTACCCATGCGATCGATCGCTGGTCGATTCCATGAAGAAGCACGGGCACAGGCTACTCCTGATACACCTGCTCTAGCTTGACTCTCTAGACTGCCCAAACCCCGTTGAAGTACTCCTTCTTTGACCAAATATTCCCGCGTCGCTACAGCACCCGTATCATCAAAGCCATAGCTAGCAAATTCACCAGCCACGGTGGGATCAAAGGTAATGTTCATCAGTGGCGAACCATAAGCTAGGTTGCCAAAATCACTTTTGTTAACGAAGCTGCCCCCAGCATAGTTACGCTCATCTCCCAAAATTCGGTCAATTTCTAGGGGATGCCCGACACTTTCATGGATTTGCAGCATCATTTGATCTGGGGCTAAAACTAAATTGGTACGGGTAGTTGGGCATTCTTCTGCTGTCAAGAGTTCTACTGCTTGTTCGCCAATTTGCCGCACCCGATGCCATAAGTTTTCTTGTTTTAATAGTTCGAGTCCGCCTTGGTAACAGTTTGCTTGGGAGCCGTTGTTGCTGCGCTGCTGTACAATTGACCCATCTTGGGCGGTGGCTCCGTAATGAGTCGCTATAGATAGAATTTTTTGATAAACTTCTGAGCCATTACTACTAACAAACCAAGACTCTCTCTCAATGGTGCTAGCACCGGCTATGGTTTGCACAATCTTGTCGTCAACTTTCAGCGTTTGGCAAATACGAACCAGTAAATCGTTGATTTCTCCCGGACTCAAAGCATCAAATGGTTCAAGAAATGGAGATTTATATTCACCAACGACTTTAGGGCGCTCACTTTCACGAAAGGGATGTATCCACCATTCACTGGCTGCTACTGCCTGTTTATAGGCTGTTTGGGCAGCAGCTTGTAATGAAGACAGTTCCAGAGAGTTAGTGGCTGCATAACCTAGACAGCCGTTGACCAAAACTTCCAGCATGGCTCCAATAGTGAAGGATTTGCCATTTGCCTGGGGTAAGCCGTCACGAACTGAACGGCTTGTAGAAGTCTCCTTTACGGCTCTGATACCGATCCAATCAGCAGGAATGTCGAAACTAGCGATCGCTTTTTTAAGTTCAGACCACATAATTTAAGGAATTGGGAATGGGGAATGGGGAATGGGGAATGGGGAATGGGGAATGGGGAACTTCCCCCCACTCCCTACTCCTTAATTCCGGTGCCAGCGTGTACCATCACGGCTATCAATTAGCGTAATACCTTCTGCTTGGAGTTCGTCACGAAGACGATCGCTTTCGGCAAAATTTTTGGCAATACGCGCTTCTTGCCTTTGCTGAATTTTCGCTTCGATTTCCGCATCGCTTAAACCATCATTCATAGGAATTTCCGCTTCTGGCTTGGCAGTGAAACCTAAAACATCGGCTAAAGTAATGAGTGTTTGCCAGGTTTTGAGTAACTCATCTGCTGATATCGTTGGTTTTCCTTGATGTACAAGGATATTCCCTTCACGGATTAATTCCTTGGCCATTTCAAACAACACTGCTAATCCACCAGGGAAATTAAAGTCATTATTGAGACTCATACAAAAGAGTTCAGCAATATTATCGAATTTTCCAGTAGGATTACTTGCTGTATGAGATGGCCAACCCAGTTGTTCAGCATGTCCCTCAAAAAGTTCACCTTCGGGATGGAGAATAGGATTATTTACTGTATCCAATGGCCAACCCAATTGTTTACCATACTTATAGCCAAAAAATAATCCTTCTTTAATGGTGTGCCAGCCGTTGGTTGCTGCGGCGATCGCTTCGTCGGTAAAATCTATGGGTGTACGATATTGAGCAGTTAGCACGAATAAGCGTACTGCCATCGGGTCAACTCCTCGATCCAGCAATTCTCGAATAGTGATAAAGTTGCCCAAAGATTTGGACATTTTTTCACCATCTACCTTCACCATACCGTTATGCAACCAGTAACGCGCTAAGGGTTTTCCCGTCACAGCTTCAGATTGGGCAATTTCGTTTTCGTGATGGGGAAAAATTAAGTCAGCACCACCAGCATGAATATCTATAGTGTCACCCAAGCGATCACGCACCATTGCCGAGCATTCAATGTGCCATCCCGGACGACCTGCGCCCCAAGGTGATTGCCAAGCGGGTTCTCCCGGTTTTGCTGCCTTCCATAGAGCAAAATCGAAGGGGTCTTTCTTTTTCTGATATTCTGGATCATCTACGTTGACGCGATCGCTTTTCCCCGCTTGCATATCTTCTAACTTGCGTCCCGAAAGCTTACCATATTCAGCAAACTGCCGTACTGCATAATACACATCACCATCAGCAGGGTAAGCAAAACCTTTATTTTCTAACTCATGAATTAACCGCTGAATGCCGTTCATCGTGTGGGTAGCACGGGGATATTCATCAGCTTCTTTGATTCCTAACCGCGCCATATCCTCAAAATATGCTTTGATAAAGCGATCGGCCACAGCTTCCATTGATGAATTTTCAACACGGGCTCGATTGAGGATCTTGTCATCAATATCAGTAAAATTTTGGATATATCGGACTTCATAACCGATAAACTGGAGGTATCGACGGATTACATCCCAAACAATGCAAGCTCTAGCATGACCCAAATGGCAGTAGTCGTACACCGTCACACCGCAGTAATACATCTTAACCTTGCCTGGTTCGACTGTTTCAAACGGTTCTTGACGACGGGTGAGGGTATTGTAGAGTGTTAGGGTCATAACAGAGTAATGCTGAAATAAGGAGATACGTAATAATAGGGTAAAGCAGCTGGGATGACAGTCCAGCATCCCTATGCTAGTTTTTTCTGGACTATCTGCGCTACATTACTATTTTTTGACTATTTGATAACAGCGCTATGCAATCAGCAGTTACACCCGAATCTTCGGCAATGGATACGCCCAAACAAGGAATGCCCGTAACAATTATTACAGGTTTCCTCGGTAGTGGGAAGACGACTTTACTTAATCATATCCTCAACAACCAACAGGGTTTAAAAACCGCTGTTCTTGTGAATGAATTTGGTGAAATTGGCATCGACAACGAGCTAATTGTTTCCACTGGTGAGAACATGGTGGAACTAAATAATGGTTGTATTTGCTGCACTATTAATAATGATTTAGTAGATGCAGTTTACAAAGTTTTAGAACGCCAAGAAAATTTAGATTATCTAGTAGTGGAAACAACTGGATTGGCAGATCCGCTACCAGTAGCTTTAACATTTCTGGGCACAGAATTACGAGATTTAACCCGCTTAGATTCGATTATTACCGTGGTAGACGCGGCGAATTACAGCCTAGATTTATTTAACTCTGAAGCCGCATACAGCCAGATTGCTTATGGTGATGTAATTGTGCTGAATAAGGCTGATTTGGTTGATGAAGCCACTTTGAACGAGTTAGAAACAAAAATTAACGAAGTTAAGGAAGGAGCAAGAATTATTCGCGCTACGCGATCGCAAGTGCCACTTCCTTTAATTTTGAGTGTTGGTCTATTTGAGTCTGATAAATATTTTGACACAGTGGTTGATGAACACGACCATCACGATCATGAACATCACGAGCATCATGATGATCATGACGATCATGATCATTCAACATGTGGTCACGATCATCACGACCATGACCATGATCACCACGATCATCATTCTCACCATTTAGAAAATGATGGTTTTACTTCCATCTCTTTCCAAAGTGACAAGCCTTTTTCTATTAGGAAGTTTCAGTATTTCTTAGATAACCAGCTGTCCTCAAATATCTTCCGAGCCAAGGGGATTATGTGGTTTGATGAAAGTCCGAAGCGTCATATTTTCCACCTTTGTGGTAAACGCTTTACGTTGGATGATGATGAATGGCAAGGTCAATTGAAAAATCAGCTAGTGCTGATTGGTCAAAATTTGGATCGTGAGGCTTTAATTAGTCAACTCGAAAACTGTATTTGTCTACCTTCAACCTCTCGCGGTAAAGGGTTTGGGAAATAAAAGTTAGGAGTTAAAAGTTTACTACTCGTTCCCAGGTTTCACCTGGGAATGAATTCGCAATGACTCCGCAATCCATTTTGAGTAATGAAAATGAGAGAATAGCGTAGGTATAGCCCGTCATAGACATCGCTTCCTCACTCCCCTGCATTTACGAGCGAGTGTTTCGCCAATAATTACGAATTAGGTAAAATGCGCGTTGTTATCCAGCGAGTTAAATCATCTCAAGTTACAGTTAATGGTGAAATTGTCGGCAAAATTGGGCGGGGGCTAAATTTACTTGTGGGTATTGCTAATACTGATACTGATACTGAAATTGATTGGATGGTACGTAAATGTTTGGAATTGCGGCTGTTTCCTGACGAGGAAGGAGACGACCGTTGGCAAAAATCTGTAAAAGAAATTGGTGGCGATTTATTAGTAGTCAGTCAGTTTACCCTTTATGGTGATTGTCGCAAAGGCCGCCGTCCTTCTTTTGAGCGTTCAGCCCCTCCCCAATCAGCAGCAGATTTGTATAATCGTTTTGTTACCAAATTAAGAGCTAGTGGTTTGCTAGTGGAAACTGGTCAATTTGGTGCAATGATGCAAGTTACAATTAAAAATGATGGCCCTGTGACTTTAATACTAGATAAAGAGTCAATTTAAGTATATCCACTAAAAAAAGAATAACAGGAGCCTATAGACAGTGGAGTTCTAATTGATGAGAGAATATTAAATTAACCATCACAAAAGTTTAAATTCATTTATCATGGCGAAAATCCAGTTTTCTAGAGGTCTTGACGAAGTAGTAATTCCAGAAGTGCGGCTGACGCGATCGCGCACAGGTGACAGTGGTACAGCCACGTTTATTTTTACGAATCCGAAAATTTTAGATCAAGGTAGCACCGAAGACATCACCGGAATGTACTTGAGTGATGAAGAAGGAGAGATAATTACCCGTGAAGTTAAGGCAAAATTTGTCAACGGAAAACCGGAAGCATTAGAAGCACTTTACGTAATGAAATCTGCCCAAGAATGGGATCGGTTTATGCGCTTCATGGAACGGTATGCTGAAGAAAACGATCTTGGACTCAGCAAAGCGGAAAAATAGTGTGTAGGGCGAATGGCGAATGGCTTATGTTGTTTTTTCATGTCCAATGCGCCATTCTCCGTGCCCAATTGCCCATTATTAAAAGTTAAAACCCTTAATCCATGACACAACAACCACATCCAGATTCGCTTGGGATTACTGTGACTTGCGCTGTGGTTACTGTCAGCGATACACGCACACCCGAAACAGACAAAAGTGGCCAGCTAATTCAGCAGTTACTCTTTGGTGCTAACTATGCTGTTGGAGCCTATACGATTATCAAAGATGAACCAACACAGATTCAAGAGCAGATAGAAAATTTGGGTAAAAGCTCAAATTTGGATGCTGTAATTTTTAATGGTGGTACAGGTATTGCGCCAAGAGATACTACTTATGATGCCATTGAGAAGTTATTGGAGAAAACTTTGCCGGGATTTGGTGAGCTATTCCGTTTTTTAAGTTATCAAGAAATTGGTTCGCGGGCGATCGCTTCTCGTGCTGTTGCTGGTGTGTATCAAAATAAATTAGTTTTCTCGCTTCCTGGTTCTAGTAATGCTGTGCGGCTGGCGATGGAAAAACTGATTGTGCCTGAACTCACTCACTTGGTAAGTCAGCTTTGTAAGGGAGTGAAATGAGCAGCCTTTCAAGGGGGCTATCATAAAATTAAGGTATAAGGTACTGAAATCATCCTTTCTCTACTTACATCTTGTAACTACCCAGAATTATAGTGAAACGGATGAAATATTCATATCAGATAAGCAATGCAGCCTATTTACTGGAATTGCATTATTGCTCACAGCATCACTGCATTTTCATACTTTGGCATCCCCGTATTAATAGGGGTTTTCTTTGCCAAAACTAAGGCAACTATCCCTTCTAAGTTTTGGCTAGCCTTTTTATTATCAGGTGGATTCGTACTACTTTGCGGATTTCATCACTTTTTGGCGATTTTTGAGACACATTCGGCAATATCGCTGTTGCACTTAGTCGTGCTTGATGTGATGGCGTTTGTTTCTTTGTCTGCCTTACTCTATCTAATGCCAACCGCTTATCAAATTGTACAGGCGATCGCCAAATATCAAGAAGATAGCTGCGAACTTCAACGCAGCCAGCAGATGCAACGGCTATTTTTAGATCAGGGCCCCTTTGCGGCCTATATCAAAGATGAGCAATCTAGAGTGCTTTACTATAACCAGGAAATACAGTCTAGATTTTTGGTAGATGCCCAAGAATGGGTGGGGAAAACGGATAGTGAATTCTTACCAGATCCCGAAGAGGGACGGCAGGTAATGGAAAACGATCAAATCGTTTTGAAGACTCTACGACCCTTAAAGCTGATTGAAGAGGTAAAAATACCTGGCAATAATCAGCCATGCTACTGGCTATCGTTTAAGTTTCCGTTTAGTGATGGCGCAACGGGCGATCGTCGCATCGGTGGAATCAGTATCGATATTACAGAATCTATAGAAGCACAGCGATCGCTTACCGATCTAAATCGGCAATTAGAAGAAAAAACACTGAAATTAGAAGCCAAAAAACAAGAACTTATATACCTCTCAGATATGGCAGATATGCTTTATTGTTGCGAGTCTAAAGATGAGGTGTATCAAGCAGTCGCTTTAACCTGTTCTAAGCTATTTCCTAATATGAGTGGTTCTATCTGTATAATTGCTAATTCGAAGAATTATGTTCAGATGAATAGTATTTGGGGAGATGAAAGACTCAGAACCAGTAAAGAAATATTTTCACAATCTGAATGTTGGGCATTGCGGAGAGGTAAATTCAACCTTTTATCTTCTGGTAAATCAGGATTGGTATGCGGTCATTTAATCCAGCCTGTTAGTGGTACACATCTCTGTGTTCCATTGTTTGGGCAAGGCGAAGTAGTTGGAATTTTACACATTGATGCCCTTGAAGAAATCAGTCCAGAAGATCAACAAATTAGTGAGATTATTGCTAGAACTTTAGGCTTTGCACTCAATAATCTATCGGTAAAACAACGTCTTACCTATGATAATTTGCGGGATGGGATGACCCAACTATTTAATCAAAGCTATATGGAAACTATGCTGGAACAAAGGCTAGCGGAGGCTGAAAGGTCGGGACAACCTCTGAGTGTTATTTTTCTGGATATCGATAACTTCAAATATTACAACTCGCGTTATGGGCATTTGACTGCCAATATTGTTATTCAGGGATTAGGAAAACTGTTGTTAAAATCTATTCGCTCTTTTGATATTCCTTGCAGATGGGGTGGTGAAGAATTTGTGATTGTCATGCCTAATATGACGCTGGAAGCGCTCAGGAAGCGAGTAGAACAATTAAGGGTAGATGTTGAACAAATGCAATTGAAGGATGGCGATCAGATCCTTCAAGGGATCACCGCCTCTTTTGGAATAGCTGTATCAGAACCAGGGATTACAGTTAAGGATTTTTTGAATCGAGCAAATCAAGCGATGCTTGAAGCAAAGCGAACAGGGAAGAATCGGGTTATAGAGTATGTAAATAGGTACGATTAAAATAATTTGTAATTCGTAATTCGTAATGACGCTCCTGCGGAAGCTCGATTCCTCGCTACCGCTAACGTAATTCGTAATTCTGTAAGTGGTAGAATAGAGTGTAGAGAAGCTCAGTACAATTTCGCGTTTCTACAAGGGTTTTAGATAAAGCATTTTCCCGTATAAAAAAACAACTCCCTGAAGATGTGGGAGTTGTTTTTTATCTTTTACTATTTTCTCAAAACATGATTCAGAATGGAGCGATGCCTGCGGTGGGCTGCGCCTACGCCAAGCAGATGGCAGCCAAAATAGCCGCGATAACATAAAATACTCCAACCACTTGCAATTCTGACCAGCCAGTGAGTTCTAAATGATGGTGTAAGGGTGCCATTTTAAAGAGGCGCTTGCCTTTACCATCAGGGCCCTTGGTGGCTTTGTAATAACTTACTTGTGCCATCACCGAAAGGGTTTCTACGAAGAAGATACCACTGAGAATGAACAGTGCTACTAAGGTGTTTGTCAATAGCGCTACAGCAGCTAATGCTCCTCCCAGTGCGAGGGAACCGGTATCTCCCATGAAAACACGGGCTGGATTACGATTATGGGCTAAGAAACCCAAGCAACCACCACTTAAAGCCGCACAGAAAACCATCAATCCTGGTGCTGTAGGTGCGATTAAGGCTCCTAATGCCAAAAGTGCGATCGCTACTGTTCCTGCTGCCAAGCCATCAATGCCATCTGTTAAATTAGTCGCATTACTTTCTGCAACCAGCACAAAACCTGCCAAAGGCCAAAATAGAAATCCTAATGGTAGTGTGAAGCTGACCCAAGGTAAAGCAATATTTGTAATATTAGAAGGTTGATTAAACATTAGCCAGAGGCAAAATACTGCCGCAAAACCCACTTGCAAAGCAAGTTTTGTTCGGGGCGATATACCTTTATTTGATTTCCGGCGCAGAATTTGCCAATCGTCCAGCCAGCCAATCAACCCATAGCTGATTGTTAAAGCCGAAACTGCAAGCACCTCTTTAGAAAAGTTAGATAATATACACGCAAGCAGCACAGATACAGGTATAAAAAATATACCACCCATTGTGGGAGTGCCTGCTTTTTTTAGATGAGCTTGGGGGCCATCTTCGCGGATTATTTGTCCAGTTTTGAGTGCTTGGAGTAAAGGTATTACCCAAAAGCCAACCACACCTGAACCCATAGCACACAACAGCAGTGGCAGGGTTAGCGACATACTTTGCCAGGGTAGCCTGTTGGCCATCGAATCCAAGAAAAATGCTGTTGTACCTAGTCCGACGGCTAATAAAGAGGCTAATGCAATTCCAGAAATATTTAATCCTTGCTCAGGAGATAATTTAGCGTCCACAGAAGTTTCCCTTCACTCCACACTTATTAAAATTGAATATTCAGTAACTAGGGATACTACCAAGTCCCCAGCCTGAAAAGGCTAATCCTCGGCGATTCCTATATCGTCATCATCATCAAGGTCGTAGCCAATCCCATCTTCTACACCCATTAGGGAGTCTATTTCTTCTTCGCCATCTTGAAAATCCGGGTCTTGAACGTCACGTGTTATGATCCGACCCTTATTTTCCAACCAATCCAACATAGAGGACTCTGGCTTTAGGGGGATGACATGGGCTCGTTGGTTACGGGGTTCTTCACGTAATGGAGAGTTCAACATATCAAAGAAGACAAGAAAAGGTTTACGTAAGTTGACATTTAGAGTCTATCACTTGACACGGATTTATTTAGTTATCTTTTCAACCCTTTGATTAATAAATCCGCATTCAGATAGAAATTTTTTATTGAATAGGCATAAGGCTTAAGTCAAGCGATTCTTAGTAAGTTTTATGGCTCTACACATAGGTTATGAATATCTTGTTTATGCTGATGGAAACTGACTGATTTTAGAGGTGACAGGCGATGATGGGAAAATCGGCTCTCATGGATGCGATCGCTGGTACAAATCGCGGGCTACTGGCGACTGAAGCACAGAAACAAGCTATCTTAGCTGCGATCGCCAATTTAGAAGACTTTAATCCTACACCCCGTCCGGTGGAAGCTGGTAATTTGCTAGATGGCAATTGGCGATTACTATACACCACTAGCAAGGCTCTTTTAAATTTAGATCGTCTACCTTTTTGTAAACTGGGTCAAATTTATCAGTGTATCCGGGTAGAGACTACCAGTGTTTACAATATAGCTGAGATTTATGGCTTACCTTATTTAGAAGGATTAGTCAGCATTGCTGCTAAATTTGAGCCAGTTTCAGGTCGGCGTGTCCAAGTGAAATTTGAGCGGTCTATTATCGGCTTACAACGTTTAATAGAATACAATTCTCCGGGAACTTTTATCCAACAAATTGAAGAAGGTAGAAAATTTCCGGCGATTGATGTTTCCATAAACAGTGATAAACAGCAAGGCTGGTTAGATATCACTTATATAGATAACGATCTGCGGATTGGCAGAGGCAACGAGGGGAGCGTGTTCATATTGAGTAAAACATAAAGTTTGTACAAAAAGACTATTTGCGAATGAAGGTAAGCTATAATGTCAACCTTGTCAAGTAGGCTATGATACCTTTTTAAATTTTGGGTGGGGAGTAGGGTAGGAAGCTGGGGAGCAGGGGGCAGAGGGCAAGGGGGAGAATAATAAATTACCTTCTTAATCCCCTCTGCTGCCTTCTCCCTGCCCCTTTGCCTCTTCTGCCCCATGCCCAATTCAGACAAATAACTTAACAAAGACTCTAGCAGCGACCTTCAGGTTGTAGAGTGAAATCAATTAGCCCTCTAGATTGGCGATTGATAACTAAAAGGGAAAATAATCATGGTTCAACGTGGTTCTAAAGTACGTATTCTCCGTCCTGAATCCTACTGGTTTCAGGATTTAGGAACTGTGGCTTCCATTGACCAAAGCGGCATCAAATACCCTGTAATTGTCCGTTTTGAAAAGGTCAATTACTCTGGTATCAATACCAACAACTTTGCCCAAGATGAATTAGTCGAGGTTGAAGCACCAAAGGCTAAACCAGCTAAAAAATAGCAGCAAAGCTACAAGGGGGTTGTTTGATGCGATGATGAAGGGTAGTCTTAAGTCTGAAGTATGAAATCTGAAAATTTCAGTTCATTCATTCTTCACCCTAGCCTACCCTAATCTATGAGAGCCGCCCTGCGGGTATTCACGGTTTCTTTTGGGTAATAATACGAGCCATCTACGGATGTGTAAGTTAGTATCCCATATCTTCTTTATTTGAACCCCCAAGTACATCAAAATTGTCTGCTTAATCAGCTTAAATGCCTGAACTGCCTGAAGTTGAAACAGTCCGAAAGGGTCTAAATCAATTGACCCTTAACCAAGAAATTACGGGTGGAGATGTGTTGCTCAATCGCACCATCGCCTACCCGTTTTCTGTTGGTGAGTTTGTTGATGGAATTGAAAAGAATGCGATCGCTACTTGGCATCGTCGCGGTAAATATCTCCTGGCCGAACTGACTTCCCCTTCCTCAACCAGTTGGCTAGGGGTGCATCTGCGGATGACCGGTCAATTACTATGGCTGCATCGAGATGAACTATTACATAAGCACACGCGGGTTAGATTATTCTTTGGGAATCAGCAGGAATTACGTTTTGTCGATCAGCGCACCTTCGGTAAAATTTGGTGGGTTCCGCCTGGTGTTGCTGTAGAAAGTATTATCACTGGTTTAGCAAAACTGGCAGCAGATCCATTTTCGCCAGAATTCACTGTCGAATATCTAGCAAGCAAACTCAAAAACCGCCGCCGTCCGATTAAAACTGCGTTACTCGATCAGTCTGTGGTAGCGGGATTAGGCAACATTTATGCCGATGAAGCCCTGTTTAAGAGTGGAATTTTACCTGAAACTTTGTGTATAGATTTGCAGCTAAAGCAAATTGAGCTTTTGCGAACAGCCATAATTCAAGTATTAGAAACCAGTATTCAGGCTGGCGGTACAACTTTTAGTAATTTCTTAAGTGTTCAGGGTGTCAACGGCAACTATGGTGGTGTTGCCTGGGTTTATAATCGCGCTGGAGAACCCTGTCGAGTTTGTGGTATGCCAATTCAACGGATTAGGCTAGCTGGGCGATCTAGTCATTTTTGCGCCGAGTGTCAAACGCTACGTGGAATTAGGAGTTAGGAGAAACGCGATTAATCGCGTCTTTACAGGAATTTTTACTTCTAATTCAGAAGTCTCCTAAAATGCAGATAAAACAATCTAGAAATTTGAGAGGGATTTCATGGCAGTTAAAAAGGGAGATATGGTTCGCGCTATCCGCGAGAAACTGGAAAACAGTCTAGAAGCAAAAGCCAGTGATACTCGCTTTCCTTCTTATTTGTTTGAAACCAAGGGCGAAATTGTAGATGTTAAAGGTGATTACGCCCTGATTAAGTTTGGGAAAGTGCCAACACCCAACGTTTGGTTACGCGTCGATCAACTAGAAGAGTTTAAATAAGCAAAAAGAATTCAGAAGTCAGAATCCAAGAGTCAGGATGAATTCTGACTCTTGGATTCTTGTTGATAAAAATCGTACTTTAATAATTATGTCTTTTTCTCCTAACTCTCCAATTGTGTGTAACTTACCCCGTGTCACCATCGTGGGTGCGGGTAGAGTTGGTAGCACTTTAGCTCAACGCATTGCAGAGAAAAACCTTGCAGATGTAGTTTTACTAGATATTATCGCGGGAATGCCCCAAGGTTTGGCACTGGATTTGATGGAAGCCAGGGGAATTGAAATACATAATCGCCGGATTATTGGCACAAATAATTATGCTGATACATCTGGTTCTCAAATTGTGGTGATTACCGCAGGGATTCCCCGCAAACCTGGGATGAGTCGAGATGATTTGCTGAAAACCAATGCCAAGATTGTGGTGGAAGCGGCTAAGAATGCGATCGCTCATTCTCCCAATGCTATTTTTATTGTCGTCACCAATCCGTTGGATGTGATGACGTATTTAGCTTGGCAAGCTACAGGTTTACCACGCGATCGCATTATGGGTATGGCTGGTGTGTTAGATTCCGCTCGTTTTGAAACCTTTATTGCTCTAGAATTGGGCGTTTTACCCGCCGATGTCAAAGCGATGGTATTGGGTAGCCACGGTGATTTAATGGTTCCCTTGTCTCGTTATGCTACTGTCAACGGCATTCCCATCACTGAATTGCTGGATACACCCACAATTGAACGTTTGGTAGCAAGAACCCGCAACGGTGGCGCAGAAATTGTGGAATTGATGCAGACAGGTGGTGCTTTTTTTGCCCCAGCATCGGCTACTAGCGTGATGGTAGAATCGATTTTATTAAATCAGTCACGGTTGTTGCCTGTAGCGGCATATCTGCAAGGTGAATACGGTTTAAAAGATGTTGTAATTGGTGTTCCCTGTCGGTTGGGATGCGGTGGAATTGAGAGTGTTTTGGAATTGACACTCAGCGATGAAGAAAGAAAAGGTTTGCATACTTCGGCTCAATCTGTGCGTCAAAATATTGAGCGATCGCAGGAAATTTTGGGTAACAAAAATAATTCGTAATTCAACATGAGTTCGATGGCTCATATAGTGCAATACGGTTCGGTTAAGGGAAGAGACGCGATAAATCGCCGTCTCTACAAAAAACTGATTATTGTAAAGACGGGGATTTATCACGTCTTTGTGGATAATTTATTTTTTGCAAGTCCCTTACTAAATAAAACAGTCCCTCTCCGAGTCGGAGAGGGACTGACTTGAATTTTAGTTCAAGGCAGGGAGAGGTTCGTCAAATTCACCAGAATATTTGTGCCGTTCGGGTTAACGCCGCGAATCCTCATCTGCGGGGTCGCCGTAGGGGTCTTCGCTGGCTGGGCGCACATCACCAAACTCCCCTGTGTCTGCGGGGTCGCCGTAAGGGTCTTCACTAGCTGGGCGAACGTTACCGTAAGACGATATATCTGCGGGATCGCCGTAGGGGTCTTGACTGGCTGGAATAACGTTGCCGTAAGATGCTGGGTCTGCGGGATCGCCGTAGGGGTCTTCGCTGGCTGGGCGCACATCGCGATCGCGGAATTCAGCATCTTTGTCAGCTTGATCGCTGTTTGATCCCAAGAGTAAATCTTTCGCCTTTCGGAAAAATTCATCTACCATAATCTGTCTCCTGATTTAAGTTCGTGTTTCCGACGTGCGCGATGGCGTTATCCTCTGGGAAACCCGCTTTAGATTTACACACGCTTCGCCGATCTAGAGTGCTGGTGCTGCGGATGAAGTTATACCAGTTAGATCGCGACCTGTGGCACTCCGGTTATAGCCCTGGAATTCCCGATACTTTTGTGCTTCAGATTCTGGTACTCGGATTCCTTCTGATGGTGGCGTTACCCAGTGAGCGCGATGTTCAGCATCGCGGTAGTATACGCGCCCGTTCTTGGAAAGATAGTACTTACCTTGCGCTCCTTCTTGGGGAGCATTCTTATGCTGGTTGTACATGTAGTAAAGTGCCGCAGCCCCCGCCAAAAGTGCCACTTTTTGGCCCGTACCCAATCCTTTCTTAACTTCGGTTTGGTTTGTGCGATCGCTGACTGTTCTACCAACGCTATCATCAACAGGTGGTGGCACATTAGCCTTTTGGGAACCGCCTCCGCAGCTACTCAGCAAGGGTACCATTAGCAATGCCGAAAGTAGCACTGCAAATAGACGCGAAACTATTTTACGTTCTTTAAATATTGTGTTCATTGGATTTCTTCATCACCTGTATTTGCTAAAAGCCTCGCTGTTGCAAAAACCAAGTTGGAAATCCTGTTATTTCACCTGGGATTGAAAAAACATATTTCACTTAATTTGTAACTGCACCAGCTACAGCGCTTCACTTTTATGATGATCGGTTTCCTCACTTGTTCCATCCTGCCTTTGAGAGAAATTGCATTCATCCTAAAGAAATATATTATTGATTTTTAATTAATCTATTTAGCTGAAACGCCGAAATATTCAGCAATTCTTCGGTTATTTTTTCTGGGTAAATAAATTACAAAGATACAGCTACTATGATGATCTTTGTCAAAAAATAGATTAAATATGACATCAAAAAATACAGCCCAAACTAGCACTCGTCTCCTTTTGGCTTTGTGGGATTTGGGAGGAACGCAGCAGGAAGTTAAAAAGGGTCAATTTACCAAGCGAATTGTATCCAAAAGTCAGAAGGTAGCAGATTATCAGGATTCATTTGAAGAATTGCAGAATCAGGGTGCGATCGCAATTTCCAAAAAGGGATATTCTCTGACATCCCCCAAGGGTTTAGAGGTGTTGGGTGAGGGTTTGAGAAGTGGCGAGTTTAAGTTTGAAGGGACGATTGTCGGTACTTGGGCGGCGAATGCGCTGGTGAAGTGGATTAGTCAGATTG
The DNA here is from genome assembly GCF_036917775.1 of Nostoc sp. Classification (GTDB taxonomy): domain Bacteria; phylum Cyanobacteriota; class Cyanobacteriia; order Cyanobacteriales; family Nostocaceae; genus Nostoc. The sequence goes on along the minus strand of NZ_JBALEQ010000056.1, from coordinate 3,573 downwards.
ATGTTGTGGTAGCTAGTGCAGATGTACCAGTGAATGGGAAGAGTGCGATCGTATCTTATGACGAGTTTAAGTCAGTGGCGTTGGAAGTCTACGACAAGCTGAACCAAAACTACAACCTAGATGATCTGGTGCCAATTTATCGTATCAGGAGAGAAATAGGCGATCAGATCACTCGTGAAAATTTCAATGAATGGTTGCTGGAAATGCAGAAGAACGACATTGTTCAGTTAATAGGCGGAGAGATGACAGATATCACTCCTGATAAAGCTGAAGACTCAATCACAACTAAATTAAGTGGATTACGCTATTACGCCAAGCGCCTCAGTTCTGCAAATTAATCTAAATCCTGTTGTTTCTTCTTGCACACAAAGCACTATGACTAGTTCTCCCATTTCCTCTATTGAGGATATTAACGCAGCTTTACAAAATCACAACCCCTTTGCACTGCCTCCATACGTAGGAAGCCAAGAAGTTTGGGGCAAAGAATTTCCTGATGTGACAACTCTCAATGCTCATGCTTCTGATGCTGTGTTTCAAGCGATTAACCAAATTCGTACTGGTCAGTATCAAAGAACTTCAATTGCTATCACAGCCGAATCCGGCACTGGCAAAACACATATTATCAGCCGTATTCGCCATCAACTTCAGACTGAGGGTGGTGCTTTATTTATTTACGCTACTGAATTTAGTGATTTAAATAATATTAAGCAGGGATTCCAGCGTACTTTGGGAGATAGTCTAGGGAAAATTGGCAGCCAAGGAGTAACGCAGTGGCAAGAGCTTGCTTCAGCAATCGCTAATCAAGCTGTCAAGTCTATTCATCCTCACGCTCGAACTTTGTTATCTAAAGATTTAGTACAAAAACTTAGTCGAAATGAATTAAGTAAAAACCGAACTTTAGTTAATCAGCTAACAGAAGGATTCCGTAAGACTAAACCGAATCTTAAAAATCCTGATATCATCCGGGCTATTCTGTGGACACTTGCTGATTCTGAGGCGCTTTATGCGGTCAAATGGTTATCTGGTGATGAACTTGCTCAATATAAAGCTAATGAACTTTGTCTACCAAGTATTAATGGTCAATCTTTTGATGTAATTCAGCAAATCTTGGATCTTATTAGTGACTATTATCAACTGGTAATTTGTTTTGATGAGCTAGAATCTATTGAAATCAACAATGCCGGTTTTACAAAATCACAGGTTGTTGCTGGTTTGGTTAAAGAGTTGTTTGAGAATTTAAGTAAAGGCGTAATTCTAACCGTAATGATGCCTGCTGTATGGATTAATAAAATTAAGCAACTACCTGCTGGTGTTCATAGCAAAGTTTCTGCTCATGGAAATCCTATTGACTTAAAGTACATGGATGGAAATTCAATTGTTGAGTTGGTTGCTTTGTGGTTAACTGAATTCTATAGTGCCAGAAATTTAGTACCACCTCATCGACTTTATCCATTTACTGAAACTCAACTGAGAGACCTAAGTAGCGAAGAGAAGCCACCAGTCAGAAAAGTTTTACAATGGTGCCGAGATAATTGTAAACCTATCATTGATAGTGGAGATCCCCATATAGTTCCAAAAGAACACCCAGTTGAACAAGCTTTCAAAAAAGAGTTTACTCAAGAGATTAGCAATTATTTAGATGATAACTATTTACTTGCTGATGCTATTTTATTTGGTTTTCAGACATTAGTAAATAAAACAATAGAGCGAGTAAAAATTGAGCAGATTACAGAAAAAGTAAAACAACGAGGTGGTAAAGATGATTACCTTAATTTCAAGATTATTGGTAAAGAAGATGGAAAAAATATAAGTATTGGCGTTGCTGTTCTCCAGTATGCAAGTGGCAGAGCTTTAGGGGCAGGATTGAAAAGATTAATAGATTACGAAACCTTTGGAATAACTCGTGGTTGTTTAATTCGATCTAAATCCAAGGATAAAAATATTAGTTCTCATTTGTACAAAACTTATATCGAACCAATGATAGTGCAAGGAGGCGAATTTGCTGAACTTAAAGAAGAGGAGATTAGACCGTTATTAGCTATTCGTTCTGTCCATAAAAAGCGCGAAATAGACTATGGCTTCACCGAGGAAGAAATTCTTAATTTTATTACTGAGAAAGGTAATGTATATCAACTAGGAGCTAGTAACACTCTGCTAAAAGAAATTCTGAGTGACCCATCATATCAAGTACCTGAAGGCATTCTTGAAAGCAATTTAGAAATTCAAGATGTAATTAGCTACTCTGAATCACCTGAACTTGCTGACTTTAGTGAATTGGCTGTGGTGGTAAATTCAATATGAGTGAATTAGTCTTAATTGACCAAGCAATATGTCTATATGCTCAAGAAGTTGAAGCTTTAATACAAGGACGAACCATTGCAACAATACCCCGGATGTTTATTGATCCGGGGCGACAATTTGCCTTATATCCAACTAATCCCTCAACTCTATCATTACCACTTGAACTTTATTACAATCAAAATTTACCGAAAATTGCTGTAAATAACCCCGCAAGGGTTAATTCTGAAAGAATTTTAATTAAAGTATGGGCTAAGTGCGAACTGTGTCAAATACTGGATGATACTGAACCTTTAGATGTCTTGTCAAAATCTACAATTTGGAGTAAAGAAGCATTAAAAGAAATCTTATTGCGATATCATTATATTTTTCTCGCATATTTACGGGTTTATGAGTTAGATAAACCAATTGAATTCAGTATCACTTCTACAAACCAATTTATCCCTTTATCACAGCCCACAATAGTTATTGAACCCAAGCCAATTTTAAACGATCACAACTTTGCCCAACGCAAACGCCAATTAGAAAATCGACAGCCCCCGCTACATCATGAATTGGAGGAATTACAGAGTGCGATCGCATCTCTAAGCATTAGCCAACCAGCAGCCAAGCAATTAGACGACGATATCAAAGTATTTTTGGGTTGGAATAGTGACAAACTAGTTAAGCAACCCGATCTAAATTTAGCTTGGATAAATGATATTGCAAAATTTGGCGATCGCAGCATCGAAAAAGATGAGGGTAAAAGCAACTACCAAGCTGGTACAGACTTTGAAATCATCGCACGCCGTAGCCTTGATTTTTTAGGATTCAAGGTTGAAGAAGACTACAAAGGTGGTGCAGGTGGCTTAGACTTGTTTTGCTCACAACCTTATCCTCTTGTATGCGAATGTAAAGCAGGTAAAAGCATTCCTGATCGTGCAGTAGAAGAATTAGATAGGATTGGTAAAAGGCATCTTAAAGAAAATTATCTTCAAGCTATGCGGTTGATTATTGGCCCAGGTCAACCAACTAAAAATCTGAAAGAATCTGCTCAGATATCTCAAATCAGTATTATAAATGTAATGACTCTACAAAAACTCGTTGAATTAAAAGCAAAATATCCAGGTGCTATTAACTTAGTCGAATTAAAACAATATTTAGAACCTGGGCAAATTGACTATAAAATTGGTGAATATATTGATACAGCACTTCCGTCTGTTGTAAGGTACACTAGATTAAAATATAAATACTTTTAAATGAAGTCATACTCTGTAGATCTTCGAGAAAAAATAG